>NZ_RQVC01000013.1:0-64759 GCF_003992085.1 Veillonella sp. CHU732 | reverse complement strand
ATATGTCTATTTTATTGCAACAAAAAAATGTTGGTGACTACTCTTATATGAGTAGCCCCAACATTTATTATAGAGCCATAATTTGTTTAGTCTCTAGTATCACGTACTAAAATCTATGTGTGGTATCGCGCTGTCAATGAAGGATAATAAAAAAACTCAATTCCTAATGAATTGAGTTAAGTACCCACAGTGGGTGCCCTAAGGGCGATGAAAATAAATTCGTATTTGAACTTGTAGTGTGATTCTGTAAATATCTCAAACGTAAATATCTCTAACGTCTTTGAGATGCTTTTATTGTATACAAAAAAAGATATGGAGTCAAGTGTTTTTAAGTAGTATAATGAAATTAAATAATATATAGTAATATTCATTTTGAGGTATGGTAATGAATACTTACAGTTGCATTGTGTGAGGCCGGTTATGTTGTATGGAAAAGGAGAAGTACAATGAGTGATTTTGACAAACACAAGAATCAGATTTGCAAACACAAAGGTTTCAAAAGGGGCAATTATTTTATTGGTTTCGATATTGGTACAAATTCTGTTGGTTGGGCTGTAACAAATGAAAAGTATGAATTATTGAAGTTCAAGTCTCATAAAATGTGGGGCTCTAGGCTGTTTACAGAGGCGCAAACCGCAGTAGATACTCGTATGAAACGGTCAGGTCGTCGTCGTTTACAACGTCGTAAGTTTCGATTACTTTTACTAGAGTCATTATTTGCTAAAGAAATTAATGCGGTAGATGAAACATTTTTCATGCGTCTTCATGAATCAAAATACCATGTAGAAGATAAAACGAATCCAGTGAAATATACTTTATTCATGGATAAAGAGTACACTGATGTAGATTACTACAAGGAATTTCCTACAATTTATCACTTACGCAATCATTTGATGACAGAAGGCACGAAAGACATTCGCTTGTTATTCTTGGCTATTCATCATATCTTAAAATACCGTGGCAACTTTTTATATGGTAAAAAAGAATTTTCCGTGGATGGAGAAATTAATGAAGTAGTACGATCTACTTTATCAGAGTTAGGATTTGGTACATACATAAATAATGAAAGTGTACTTAGCGTTGTAGTATCTCTATTATTAGATAGAGGGGTAGGGCGTAGTGATACGGTAAAACAATTAGAGCCTATTATCGGGAATGGGAAAAAACTTTCTAGTATCGATAAAAAACGGTTGAAAGCGTGGGGTAATCTAATCGTTGGATTAAAAGCAAATTTACTGGATCTTTTCACCGAAGAAGATGTTGAAATAGCGGTACCAGAGGATAAAGAGTTCAAAGATATTTGTCTTAGCAAGATCATCTATGATGACGTGCGAGATGCCTATACGGAGGTATGGGGCGACAAATTTACCGTAGTGGATCAATGTAAAGTCTTACATGATATCATCGTTATTAGCTCTATTATCAAACCAGGGCAATCACTTTCAGAGGCAAAAATAGAATCCTATCAGCAACATAAGGAAGATTTAGCATTATTGAAATCTGTGCTGAAAGATGATAGAAAACTATATGACGCCATGTTTGTGGCAGACGTGGATAAAGGCGCCAACTATGTGAAATATATTAAGCAAGGGGTTACTGGAAACACATCGACTACAGAAGAAGATTTCTTCAAATACGTGAAAAAAATAGTATCCGCTTTGCCATCGACAGAAGATACGGAGATAGTATTACAAAAGATAGAAGAAGGCGTATTTTTACCGCTCCAACGAATTAGTAAAAATGGCGTAGTGCCTTATCAATTACACAAAGAAGAATTAGTGCGCATCCTAGACAAGGCTAAGGTGAACTTTCCATTTTTAAATAAAGTGGAAGATGGATTGACGGTAGAGGATAAAATTATATCTATCTTAGAATTTAAAATCCCCTATTATGTGGGGCCATTGAATCCAGCACATTCCTTTGAAAATGGTGGTTTTGCTTGGGTTGTTCGTAAAGAAGCAGGACAGGTATTGCCGTGGAATTTTGAACAAAAAGTTGACGTCCAAGCATCGGCGGTTAAATTCATTGAAAACTTAACTAACAAATGTACTTATTTAATCGACCAAGATGTGTTACCTAAATATTCCTTGCTTTATGCAGAGTTTTCTTTGCTGAATGAATTGAACAATATTCGTGTCAACGATAAACCATTACCTGCAGATGTGAAACAAGCATTTATCAGAGACCATTTTATGTCCTTGCAAGATAGTAAAGTAGCTACGAAAAAAGTGGTCGCAAAATATTTAGTAGATAATAACTATGTGTCACAACCGCCTATCATTACGGGCATGGACCAACAAATTGCTACGAAATTAACATCCCACAAAGATATGACTCGTATCCTAGGAGAACAGTTTGACCATGTTATGGCAGAAGATATCATTCGATATATCACTATCTTTGGTGAAAGTAAAGATATGTTGCGGCAAGTGTTGAAAAACTATTATGGAGATCGTCTTACTACAGAACAAATTAAAAAATTAGGAAAACTTACCTATACAGGTTGGGGCAAATTGTCTAGAAAATTCTTGTCCGATATTTGGGGCATGAAAAAGAACGATGATGACGCAGAAGCAGGTACTATCATTGAGCATATGCGTGAGGGGCAGGAGAATTTGATGCAACTATTAAGCTCTTCCTATTCTTTCATTGATGTGATCCAAGAGTATGTGACACAAGTATTGGGAGCCAAAGAAAAAACTGCCTTTGAAATGCTAGAAGATTTGTCTTTGTCGCCAATGGTAAAACGTAGTGTATGGCAAACATTGCGTATCCTTGATGAAGTAGTATCGATTCGCAAAGAAATACCGAAGAAAATTTTCGTAGAAGTAGCTCGCACAAATAAAGCGGATAAAAAACGGACTCAGTCTAGAAAAGCACTGTTGGTAGAGTTATATAAACAAATTAAAGATGAAGATGTACATGTGTTGCAACAAGAATTGGAATCTAAAGAAGATTCTGCCTTGAATAGTAAAAAATTATATTTGTATTTCACGCAAATGGGTCGTTGCATGTATTCTAGTCGTAGAATCGACATTCATGAATTATTTACTGATAAGTATGATATCGACCATATTTATCCACAAAGATTAACGAAAGATGATAGCTGGCATAATATTGTACTGGTTGAGAAGCGATTGAATGCGGAAAAAACAGACAGATTCCCGATTTATGAGGCGATTCAGGCGAAGCAAAAGGGATTTTGGAAATTATTGTGGGACCGGGGATTTATTTCTGAAAAGAAATATGATCGTCTAGTGCGAGTAGAACCATTAACCGATGATGAGTTAAATCAGTTTATTAATCGCCAATTAGTCTCTACGAATCAATCTATTAAGGCGGTGACAACATTATTACGTCAATTGTACCCAGATACGGATGTGGTATTCTCAAAAGCAGAAAATGTATCTGACTTTAGAAGTAAAAATGGCTTTATTAAAGTGAGATCCATCAATCACCATCATCATGCAAAAGATGCATATCTAAATATTGTAGTGGGCAATGTATACCATGAAAAATTTACAAAGAACTTCTTTGGCTTTGCTAAACAAAATGGCACTCATCGAACCTATAATTTGACGAAGATGTTTGAAAAGGAAATTCGATCAACAGAAAATAAAGATAGTATCATTTGGGATCCACAGGTTAGTATGGATGCTGTCAAAACGATGATGCGGAGTAATGACGTTCGAGTGACACAGCGAGCAGTACCACAAAAAGGGGGACTATCCGATGAAACAGTGTACAAAAAAGGTGTAGCCAAACGAGGTGTGTATTTGCCACTAAAATCGTCGGACATACATTTAAGCGATGTGGAAAAATATGGTGGAAGAACCAAAATGACTATCGCTGAATATGTTATTTTAAAAATTGTAGATATAAGGGATAAAGAGAAGATTGAAATCTTCCCACTTCCATTATATGTTTCTAATCAAGGATGTCTCAGAGAAGATATTATTGCACTGTATATTAAAGGCGCGAAAGACGCAAAAAAAATAAAATTCGCTGAAGTCATGTATAGAGGTCTTTATATTGGTAGTTTAGTTAATATTAATGGGTTTAAATATTATTTAGGAGGAAGAACTGGAGATAAAGTCTGCGTAGATTGTGCTATAGATTTAGTATTAGATAATGATATTAGTGTTTATATTAAATTGCTGGAAAAAGTTGAATATCAAAAAATAGAAAATCCTAAAACATTTGATATTCATAATATTACAACTACATATTTAGGCAATGAAATATATGTTACAGCAGAAGATAATAAAAAACTATATCAAGCTTTTATGGATAAGCTTTCTACTCCTTTATTTATTAAATTAAAAGGAAATAAAATAGAGGAATTTAAGACGATAGGGCTTGATAAATTTTGCGAGTTATCTTTAGAAAATCAAGTTACTATATTAATGGAAATACTTAATATTATTACTAATTTTAAAACTACTAGAAATTTAGAGCTGATTAACATAAAAAGCTCAAGATCTACAGTCGGTATTAATGTATCTAATACTGAAAGCTTTAGTGTCATCACAACATCTATTACAGGTTTATATGAAAATGAAATTAAAATAAAATAGGAGATACTATGAGTTGGCGCACGGTAGTTATAACTAAGCAATCAAAACTTGATTTTAAGATGAATTATATGATTGTTCGGCAGGGATTCGATATAAAGAAAGTGTTTATTGATGAGATTTACATGGTGATTATTGAATCTACGGCAGTAAGTTTAACTGCCGTGCTTCTCAATGCGTTAGTAAAAGCTAAGGTAAAAGCTGTATTTTCAGCAAGTTTCTATTAGTGAATGGCTTTATTATGTTACAAGAATCGGTGTATGTGAAACTGGTGTTAAATACGACAAGTGTTAAATTGTTAGAGAAACAACTTCGAGAACATAAGCCTGTAGAGGGGAATATTTGTTTACTAACAGTGACAGAAAAGCAATATTCTAAAATGGAAATACTGACTGGAGAAGTGCAGTCGGAAGTTTTAGATACAACAGAGAGAGTAATTTAATGATGGAAGAGTTGCACGATACGGTGTCTAAATTACATCAATTTTTAACACTATATTAGCAAAACAGTTATGCATTCTATGCATATCATCTGGCGCATATAGACTGCATGATATTGATAAATCTTTAATTAATGGGTATACTTTAGATAGTGACTTTTGTTTGATATAACGGTATTTACAGGATTACACTTGGTGGTGACTGGACAAGCTTTGGAACTTTGGACTCGTATTTGGGGTTGGGGTTTGAGAGTAGCGTAATTCTGTAAATGTCTCAAACCCTAATGCTGCAACTACTGTTACTACTAGAGTTTGAGAGTAGTGTAGTTCTGTAAATGTCTCGAACCTCATACTGGTAACGTAATGGCAAATGGTGGTTTGAGAGTAGTGTAATTCTGTAAATGTCTCAAACTATTTGCCTTCACGAGTAATGTATTCCATAGTTTGAGAGTAGTGTAATTCTGTAAATGTCTCAAACATGGTGTCGGCATCTTGCGGTAGTACCTCAGTTTGAGAGTAGTGTAATTCTGTAAATGTCTCAAACTTCGAAGAAGAGCCCTGATCTTGTACCCTCGTTTGAGAGTAGTGTAATTCTGTAAATGTCTCAAACATCACACCCATATCTACGACATGCTCATGAGTTTGAGAGTAGAGTAATTCTATAAATGCCTCAAACCGAACGCAAGAAAATTAAAGCACAAGCGCTGTTTGAGAGTAGTGTTATTCTGTAAATGTCTCAAACTGTGGGGCAAGGGCAAGAATTGTGGGTCGGGTTTGAGAATAGTATAATTCTGTAAATGTCTCAAACCTGTGCAGAAGTCCGCCAATACTTCCGTAAGTTTGAGAGTGGTGTAATTCTGTAAATATCTCAAACGGCTCTACCATAGTTTTCCCCTAATACGTTGTTTGAGAGTAGTGTAGTTCTGTAAATATCTCGAACTTCCCATATGATTTTGGCTTGGTCACGTTTGTTTGAGAGTAGTGTGATTCTGTAAATATCTCAAACCAAATAGTATAATTTTGTTAAGGAGCAGGGGTTTGAGAGTAGTGTAATTCTGTAAATGTCTCAAACTATCGGTTCCTGCCGATACAACAGTGGGAGGCTTGAGAGTAGTGTAATTCTGTAAATGTCTCAAACTGATATGTACGTCCAAAAAATATGTGACGGCTTGAGTGTAGTATGGTTCTGTAAATATCGAAACTGTAATTCCTATATTCTTGATGTATAGTAAGTCATGTTTCTAAATTGAATAAAGAAATGGATAGATTAGTCTGTGAATGCCACGGTCTAATCTTTTTTATATAGTATAGAATCATAAACTTGCTACCGCCTTTTTATCACTTCTTTTTGACTATTACTTGCTAGTAGGCTATAATAATCTAGATACATAGTCTTTAATTGAAACTTTCCACATATAAGGAGTTGAGATAGTTGTTAGGTTTTATACAAAAACTATTGGGCAATAAAAATGCAAAAGAAATTAAACGGATTCGATCCATTGTTGAAGAGATTAATGGATTGGAACCAGAATTGTTATCGTTAAGTGATACTTCTTTACGCGCAAAGACAGAAGAGTTCAAAGCAAGATTGGCGAATGGTGAAACATTAGATGATATTTTACCAGAAGCATTTGCTGTGGTTCGTGAAGCATCCAAACGTGTATTGGGTATGCGCCACTTTGACGTGCAAATGATTGGTGGTATTGTATTGCACCGTGGCAATATTGCAGAAATGCGTACTGGTGAAGGTAAAACATTAGTAGCTACCTTGCCGGTATATTTGAATGCTTTATCTAGTAAAGGCGTGCACGTGGTAACAGTCAACGATTACTTGGCGAAACGTGACAGCGAATGGATGGGACGTTTATATAATTTCCTAGGGTTATCTACTGGCTTAATCGTAGCTGGTTTAGATTATGACCAACGGAAACAATCCTATGGGGCAGATATTACCTATGGTACAAATAATGAGTTCGGCTTTGACTATTTGCGTGATAACATGGTTGTTCATGCAGACCAAATGGTGCAACGCCCGTTGAACTATGCTATCGTCGATGAAGTGGACTCCATTTTGATTGATGAAGCACGTACACCGCTCATTATTTCTGGTCCAGGGGAACGCTCTACGGAACGCTATTATGAATTAGCGAAAGTAGTGCCACACTTAGTGCGAGATGAAGATTACACCATCGATGAAAAACAAAAAACCATAGCTCCTACAGAAGAAGGGATTGCAAAAGTTGAAAAAATGTTACACATTGAAAACTTGTATGATTCTTCTAACTTAGAATTGAATCACTTATTGAGTGCCTCCCTTCGTGCGTACGCCATGATGGAACGTGACAAAGATTACGTTGTGAAAGATGGTGAAGTGGTTATCGTTGACGAATTTACTGGTCGTTTGATGTTTGGTCGTCGTTATTCTGATGGCTTGCACCAAGCTATTGAGGCAAAAGAAGGCCTACGTGTAGAACGTGAAAGCCAAACCTTAGCATCCATCACATTCCAAAACTATTTCCGTATGTATGAGAAATTGTCTGGTATGACGGGTACAGCGAAAACAGAAGAACAAGAATTTAACAATATTTACGGTTTGGAAGTATACGAAATTCCACCAAATAAAGTATTGGCACGTGTGGATATGCCAGATTTAATCTTTAAAACAAAAGATGCTAAATACCGTGCTGTTGTTCGCGATGTAGTGGAACGTCATAAAACAGGGCAACCAATCTTGGTGGGTACTACCTCCATTACGCAATCTGAAATGCTTAGTGATATGTTGACAAAAGCAGGCGTACCTCACAATGTATTGAATGCGAAACATCATGAAAAAGAAGCAGAAATTGTTGCGAATGCAGGTCAGTATGGTATGGTAACAATTGCCACGAATATGGCGGGCCGTGGTACCGATATTTCCTTAGGGGAAGGTGTAGCTGAATTAGGTGGTTTGCACATTTTAGGTACTGAGCGACATGAAAGTCGTCGTATCGACAATCAGTTACGCGGTCGTTCTGGTCGTCAAGGGGACAATGGTTCCTCTCAATTCTTCTTATCTTTGGAAGATGATTTAATGCGTATTTTTGGCGCAGATAATATTGCTGGTATGATGGATAAATTAGGTATGGAAGAAGATGAGCCAATTGAGCATTCTTTAATTACTAAATCCATCGAACGAGCACAGAAAAAAGTAGAAAATCATAACTTTAATATTCGTAAGTATATCTTGGAATATGATGATGTTATGAATCAACAACGGGAAGTATTATACGGACAACGTCGTTTGATCTTGAATAACCAATCCTTACGTGAAACGATCTTGCATATGGTTGATAACTTGATTATCAACTCCATAAATCAATATGCAGATGAAAAGCTATATCCAGAAGAATGGAACTATGAAGGCTTACTAAAACACTTAGAACTTTACTTCTTAGAACCAGGTATGTTAACAGTGGAGCAAATGGAAGAATATGGTCGTGCAGAATTGCAAGAACATTTAATCGACATTGCTCACAAAGAGTATGAAAAACGTGAATCCTTATTTGGGGAAGCCAATATGCGTGAGCTTGAAAAAGCCATCATGCTTAAAGTGGTAGACAGCAAATGGATGGAACATTTGGATGCTATGGATATGTTAAAAGAAGGGATTGGCCTACGTGCATATGGACAAAAAAATCCATTAGTAGAATACAAATTTGAGGCCTATGACATGTTCGAAAGTATGAAAGAAGCTATTACGGATGAAACAATTATGTATTTATACCGAATCCAAATTAATGTGGACACAATAGCAGAAGAAGAACCGGTTGATCATCTAGCTGATGCTAAGACCCACCATGAAGACGTGTTGGAACCACAAAACGTAGACTAGACTTTCATGGCCACGCAGCGAGGTGATACATCTCCTGTGCGGCCATTTGTTGTATAGAATGAAAGAAAGAGGTGAATAAATTGTTAGAAGACTTAAAAGGTCCCATCGACAATTTAGAGGAGCGTATTTTTGGAATGAGGGATTCACTTTAACATCGCTCAAAAAGAAGAACGCATATTGACATTAGATATAAAAATGAGTGACCCTGATTTTTGGAATGACCCAGATGCAGCACGTGATATTTCTCAAGAGGCGACACAATTAAAAGATGCTGTGGAAGGATATAAAAAGCTTGTTACAGATGTGGAAGAAGCAAAGCTCATGTTAGAAATGGCCATTGATGAGGAAGATACATCTATGGAAGGGGAACTGACTGCGATGGTAGAGCAGTTGACCCATGAAGTAGAGCACCGAGAAGTATTGCTTTTATTAAGTGGTGAATACGATAAGAATAATGCCATCCTTACGTTTCATGCTGGTGCCGGTGGTACGGAAGCGCAAGATTGGTGTTCTATGCTGATTCGGATGTACTTGCGTTGGGCAGAAAAACAAGGATACAGCATTTCTCTCATGGATGAACAAGTAGGCGATGAAGCGGGCATTAAAAGTGCGACCTTCCTTATCAAAGGGGAAAATGCTTTTGGGTATATGAAATCTGAAAAAGGCGTACATCGTTTAGTTCGTATTTCTCCTTTTGATTCTGCCGCACGTCGTCACACATCATTCTGTGCTGTCGATGTGATGCCTGAAATTGATGAGACTGTAGAAATTAATTTGGATATGAAAGATGTACAGGTAGATACATACCGTGCTAGCGGTGCAGGTGGACAGCACATCAACAAAACAGACTCTGCCGTGCGTATGACACATACTCCGACAGGGATTGTTGTACAGTGTCAAAGTGAACGCTCACAAATTCAAAATAGAGAGCAATGTTTAAAATTATTGCGTGCTAAATTATTTGAACTAGAATTAGAAAAGCAAGCTGAACTGAAGGAACAATTAGGTGGTACCTATCAAGCCATTGAATGGGGTAGCCAAATTCGTTCCTATGTATTCCATCCGTACAATATGGTAAAAGATCATCGTACTAGCGTGGAAACAGGTAATGTACAGGCTGTCATGGACGGCAACTTAGATCAATTTATGGAAGGATTCTTGAAGAAAGAAGCGAATTTAACAATATAATGGAGTGACCGTGAGAAATTTCTTTTTTAAAACAATACTATTTGTCTTGATACTAGGGGGTATCGTCATCGGAGGATCATCCTTTTTGTTACCTACTCTTGTGAGTCATGAAGTAGAATCAAGATTAGAAAGTGCCTTGCATCCAGAAACACAGTCCATGCGCGTTGAATCTTCTCCAGGATTCAAGTTAGTATTGGGTGAGATTGATTCATTTCGAGGTTCCTTAGATGGGGTTACCTTAGGTAAGCTAAAATTACAGCGCTTAACATTTGACCTACGTCAAATTCAAATTGAGCCTAAAGAATTATTTTTCGACCAACAATTGCGTTTTACGAGTTTCGGACAAGGTCATATTGAAGGGGTTATCCATCAAGATGATTTGAAACGATACATTGAACAACATTTATCTAGTTCCAGTGCGAAAGGGTTATCTATTGAAACTGTGGAGATTTCTGGTCGTGGCGTTGTCATGAGTGGTCGTATCGATGTAGGAGGCTTCCTTTCTGGTAAGGTAACTATCCAAGGTCGATTGGAAATTGAAGGCAACACGTTGCAGTTTGCTACAGAAAAGCTGTCCATTGGTGGAGCTAGTTTGAACCGCTTATCTAGTGGTGTGGTGAAATCAATTCCTCTCTATGATTTTGGAAAGTTCCCGATTCCTGTTCAATTGGATCGTGTAGAAACTGGACGTGAAGAAATTCATGTATTTGTGCATCCTGTTGCACAATAGGAGGGCTTATGAAATTAAAGACAATATCTATTTACACATGGATTTTATTGGCCTTTCTAGGTGTAGGCATTGTGAGTGGCCTTGTATTGGTGAAAGAACGACATCATATTGAGGCACAGCAGGAGCAGATTGAAAACATCATTGACTATGATGGATTGCTCCGTGCAAATGCCTATGAGAAACGTTCCTTGCCGGAGGCTGTGGCAGCGGCTAAAGAATCCGGTATTACTGCCTTAGCGATTTATGATAGAACTCTGCAAAAAGAAAAAGATGCAGGTCATATTCACATGTATAGTTCTAATGATTTACAGCAGCTACAAGTAGAAGGTACACAGCCAGGCATGACTTATGTGGGTGTGATTCCCGGTAAAGAAGCTTACTTTCAAGAGGTACAGGAAGATTTAGTGCGCCGCTTAGGCAAAGATAAAGTCAATGTATTGCAAACATCATTAGGCCCTATGTTAGGATTAGCATTGCCAAGTGATTCTTTGAAAGATATGAATTTAGGTATTTCTAAATTGCAAGCTCAAGAAGTGGCGAACCTAGGATTCCATGTCATTGTACGTCCAACGAACTATAAAGGAGTGACTGTAGAAGATGTGGACCATGTGTTCCAACGTCTTGAGGGAGTTCCTAACATAACGGGGATGGTCTTTGTAGGTAAAGAAGCCTTGGGATATCCACTGCATGTAGATCGTACGTTAGAACAATTAGAAGCACGCCATATTCCTGTAGTTGGCATTGAAGCGGTAAACCAATTGCAATACTTTCCACAAGCTGGGTTCTTAGAAATGGCTAATGCGAATCACTATAAAGTAGGTAGATTGTACACTGTATCGAAAGAAGAAGTACGTAAGCTGACACCAGGTGAACTAGTGCAATGGTTCTACATCAGTGATATTGAACGAAATATCCGTTACAACTTGTTCCCATTATATGAACAAGGCGTAGATAACAAAACAGCTTTAGAAACAACATTATTTGTAGCGAAACAAGTAACAGATAAATTACAAGCTCGTGGCTTTACTACAGGGGAAGCCTCTATCTATCCTGTGTATACGCCGAATACTTTGTTGCGATTGTTAACGATGACAGGGGTCATAAGCTTGGCTACGTTAACGTTGGGACAATTTATACGTCTACGTAAGCCGTACTTACTCGGTCTATTTGTAGTAGGAAGTGTCCTTTCTGTGGGAATTTACTTGATGACTACAGGTACAAAAATTATGTCGGCATGGGCATTGGTGGCAGCTATATCTGCTCCGGTACTGGCGATGACGATGATTTTTGATTGTTGGTCGAAACGAAACCATACAGGCATATCCCCTTGGAGAAGTACCATAGAATCTGTGGTATATCTAGTCGTGGCAGCCTTGATTGCAGCTATTGGTGGCATTAGCATTGCGGCTATGTTAGGGAGCACACAGTTCTTTATGGAATTTGCTTTATTCCATGGTGTAAAATTAACCTTTGTAGCGCCAGTAGTATTGACAGCGATCGCTTATTTACAACGGTTTCCAATTTGGAAAGGTAGAACTATTTCTTCGGTGAAAGATATCAAATCTTTCATTACAGAATTTGTGCAAATTGATATTAAAGTTTATAGTTTATTAATCGTGGGAGCCTTAGCGGTGGTAGCCTATGTATTTGTGGGCCGCAGTGGTCATACAGCAGGTGTACCAGTACCGTCTTGGGAACTCGCTTTACGTAGATTTTTAGAAAATACTATGTATGCTCGACCTCGTGAAAAAGAATTTTTAATCGGACATCCCGCATTTATGTTGGCAGCCTATGCAGTAGGGCGTAGGATTCCGATGGTGTTACACTTTGCTTTATCCGTAGGGGCAGTCATAGGTATTGCATCTATGGTGGAAACATTCTGTCATTTGCGCACGCCAGTGTTTATGTCTATTGCTCGTGGTTATGATGGATTGCTATTAGGTATCGTCATCGGTTTAGTAGCGATTATAGCGGTACGTTTCATCGGCTATGGCATTCGTTGGTTCCAAGGACGAGGTGAAAGCCATGTGTAAGATACTCATTTCCGGTTATTATGGATTTGGTAATGCCGGAGATGAAGCGCTATTGAGTTCTATTTTGCAAGCGTTGCTAGAACTAGAACCACAGGCTGAGATTACGGTGATTTCTGGAAATCCTGTAGAAACTATGAGCACCCACAAGGTGAAAGCTATTGGTCGATTTGATATGTGGAAGATCTACCAAGCGGTGTATTCTTGCGATATGCTCATCAGTGGCGGCGGTAGTTTGTTGCAGGATGTAACAAGTGCTCGTAGTTTGTATTATTACTTGAGCATCATTGCTTTAGTGAATACATTGGGAAAACGAGTGATGATTTATGCCCAAGGCATTGGTCCTTTGCGTAAATCCTTGGCCCGTACCACGGTGGGACACGTATTGAATCAAGTGTCCCAGATTACCGTACGGGACCATGCCTCAAAAGAAGAGCTACTTTCACTAGGTATTCACGACGTACCGATTACAGTGACCGCTGATGCGGTACTTGGGATGCATCCAGTGGATACCACGGTGGGGCGTAAGATGCTAGAATCCTATGGAGTGACTGCGGATAGACCGATTGTAGGAGTATCTGTACGGTCATGGAAAGATTGTATAGACTATCAAGAAACATTGGCAGAGGCCCTTGACCAAATCCAGACCACAAAGGATGCGCAAATCGTATTCATACCTATGCAACATCGGGAAGATACGATGGAAGCAGAAACGATTGCTAACCTGATGAAAACAAAGTCCACGGTTCTAGCGGATGCGTATAGTACTACGGAGTTATTGGCGCTCAGCGGCTCTGTGGATGTCATGATAGGTGTACGGCTCCATGCATTAGTATTTAGTGCGTTAATGGAAACACCTTGTTTAGGAATCTCTTATGACCCTAAAATTTTAAACTTTCTTCATATGATTGGTGAAGTGCCAGTAGGTGATTTACATACATTAGAAGTAGAACCTATAGTGGCACGTACAGTAGAGGCTTTGGAACGAGGCAATTTCACAGAAACCGTGCTAGAAAATATCCATGAATTACGAAGAAATGCATTAGAGAATGCCCGCATTGCCATTGGCATGCTGCATGATAAATAATTTACCTTAGAATTGTGTATAACACGGGAGGGTATAGTATGTTAACACTTGAACAAAAACAATTGATACAAGAAAAAGCAAAAGCGATTCGTGTAAACATCGTGAAAGCTGTAACAGCAGCGAAATCTGGTCATCCAGGAGGATCTTTGTCCATTGCTGATGTGATGAGCTTGTTGTACTTTCAAGAAATGAATGTAAATCCAAATGAGCCGAAAGATCCAAATCGCGATCGTTTTGTCTTATCTAAAGGACATGCTGCACCAGCTCTGTATGCTACATTAGCAGAAAAAGGGTTCTTTCCAACAGAAGAATTACTAAACTTGCGCAAAATTGACCATATCTTACAAGGTCATCCAGATATGAAATACATTCCAGGGGTAGATATGTCCACTGGTTCCTTAGGACAAGGTATTTCCGCGGCTTGTGGTATGGCATTGGCAGGTAAAATTGATGGAGCCTCTTACCGTGTGTACTCTGTACTAGGTGACGGAGAATTAGAAGAAGGGCAAGTATGGGAAGCAGCGATGTTTGCAGCGCATTATAAATTGTCCAACTTAACAGCGTTTGTAGATTTTAATGGATTGCAAATCGACGGTGACATCACAAAAGTTATGAGTCCATTGCCAATTGATGAAAAATTCAAAGCTTTCGGTTGGCATGTGATCGTGGTGGATGGTCATGATATTGATGCTTTACACGAAGCAGTTACAGAAGCAAAAGCAACTACAGATAAACCGACTATGGCGATTATGAATACTATTAAAGGGAAAGGTGTACAAGCTATGGAAGGCCAAGCAGGCTGGCATGGTAAAGCGCCATCACAAGAAGAATGTGATAAATTTGTAGCGGAATTGTTGGAGGTGTAATCATGGGAAAAGCGACTCGTGAAGCATATGGTACAGCCTTAGTAAAAGTGGGGGCTACTCATAAAGATATTGTTGTATTAGATGCAGATTTATCAAAATCTACAAAAACTGATGAATTTAAAAAAGTATATCCTGAACGATTCTTTAATGTAGGGATTGCAGAGCAAAACTTAATTTCTGTAGGTGCTGGCTTAGCAGCAGCAGGAAAAGTGCCATTTGTATCTTCCTTTGCTATGTTTGCTACCGGCCGTGCATTTGAACAAGTGCGTAACGCTGTGTGCTATCCAAAATTAAATGTAAAAGTATGTGCTACTCATGCAGGAATTACTGTCGGTGAAGACGGTGCGACACACCAAAGTTTAGAAGATATTTCTTGCATGCGTACATTGCCTAATATGACTGTTGTAGTACCAGCAGATGCAGCAGAAACAGAAGCAGTCATTGCTTGGGCAGCGGAGTACCATGGTCCAGTGTATGTGCGCTTAGGCCGTGCTGGCGTAGAAGATGTGACACCAGAAGGTTACACATTTGTGCCGGGCAAATCTCAACAATTACGTGATGGCAAAGATGCAACAATTATTGCTTGCGGTGCCTTAGTGGGACCAGCCGTAGAAGCAGCGGCTACGTTAGAAGCAGAAGGTATTTCTGTACGTGTTATCAATATGGCATCCATTAAGCCTATTGATGCAGAGGCGATTGTAAAGGCAGCGAAAGAGACAGGCCTATTGATCACAGCAGAAGAACATAATGTGATTGGTGGTTTAGGTAGTGCTGTGGCAGAAGTTGTGGTGAAAGAATACCCAGTGCCAATGGAATTCGTTGGTGTGAAAGATACCTTTGGTGAGTCTGGTACACCGAAAGAATTGATGGCAAAATATGGATTAACAGCAGCTGATATTGTAGCAGCTACCAAACGAGGAATAGCGCGAAAATAGGAAGGGAATGATAGAATGATAGAATTTAGAAATGTCCATAAAGTATACGACAATGGGTCTGTTGCTTTAGAGGATGTATCGATTCATATTGAAAAAGGAGAATTCGTATTAGTCTGTGGGCATTCTGGAGCAGGTAAATCAACATTTATTAAGTTACTTTCACATGAAGTCACACCAGATTCTGGAACGGTTATTGTGAATGATGTTGATGTAACACGTATCAAATCTAGTAAAGTACCGTACTTGCGTAGAAAGTTAGGTATTGTATTCCAAGATTTCCGATTATTACCATCAAAAACAGTATTTGAAAATATTGCTTTCGCTTTGGAAGTTATTGAAGAAAAACCGAAAGTAATTCAAGAAAAAGTGTACAATGTGTTGGAATTGGTAGGATTAAGCGATAAGGCCAATGATTTGCCACAAGATCTTAGTGGTGGGGAACAACAGCGGGTTGCTATTGCTAGAGCTATTGTAAATAAACCATTGGTGTTGATTGCAGACGAACCAACAGGTAACTTGGACCCTCAGACGAGTCGTGATATTTCTGACCTTTTCAAAGCCATCAATAACTCTGGGACAACCGTGGTGATGGTAACACATGATATGGATATGGTGTCCTATCTGAACAAACGAGTGATTGCCTTAGAAGGCGGTCGTGTTGTGAGTGATCAAATGAGAGGGGCCGCATTCCATGAAAATTAGAACTTTTAAGTATTATATAAAAGAAGCCATTAAATCCATGCGTCGCAATGGATTGATGTCCTTAGCATCTATTTCCACGGTCACATTGTCTTTGTTTATCTTGGGCGTGTTTGCTTGTGGTGTTGTGAACCTTAACAATTTGGCATCCCATTTAGAGAGCCAAGTGCAAATTAGTATCTATTTGAAGGACAATTTAACAACACCGCAAGTGATGGAATTAGGTAAAAAATTAAAAGCCTTGCCAGAGCTAAAAGACATTGAATTTGTCACAAAAGATGAAGCTATGAAACGCTTTAAAGAGCGTTTAGGGGAACAACAGCAATTAGTAGACTCCCTAGATGGACATAACCCATTACCAACGTCCTATGTATTGACTTTCAATACACCAGACCAAGTAAAATCTACAGCAGAAGTGGTGTCTAAATATCCAGAAGTTGAAAGTGCCCATTATGGACAAGATGTGATTGAGCAAATTTTTGAAGTTACAAAAATTATCCGTATCGGCGGCATTGTGTTAATTGCTTTCTTAGCGGGTGCTACCTTATTTATCATTTCCAACACCATTCGATTGACTGTGTTCGCACGTCGTAAAGAAATTGGAATTATGAAGTATGTAGGGGCTACGAACTGGTTTATCCGTTGGCCTTTCGTATTGGAAGGTATGTTCTTGGGCGCTATTGGTGGTGCTATTGCAGGTGTTGCGACATGGCAATTCTATCGCTATATTACGGTGGAAGTGATTTCCAACTTTGCTTTTATGCCATTAGTACCAATGATGCCATTCATCTATCAATTGTCAGCTGGCTTAGTAGGTGTAGGTATATTAGTAGGTGCTATTGGTAGTACTATTTCGTTAAAACAATATATGAAAGTGTAGGAATGATGAAGAAAAAAACTGTAACACTAGTAACTAGTTTACTATGCGGTTCTATCATGATGGCTACACCGTATTGGTATCAAGCACAAGATGAAGACTTAACGAATCAGTTGTCAAATATTCAACAACAAATAACAAATGAAGCGAATAAAAAGTCAGAAGCTGAAAAAACGATTGGTACCGTATATGAACAGTTACATGCTATACAACGTGATTTAGATACTGCTACAGCAGAATTAAAACAAGTGCAGGCAGAGCGGATTCAATTAGATAAAGATATTACAAAAACAGAAGCTGAATTGAAAGAAGCACAAGCCCGCTTGCAGTCTCGTGAAAAAGTATTCTATAAACGAGTACGAGATATCTATATCAACGGTCGTTTAAGCTATTTAGATGTAGTGGTGGGATCAAAAGATTTTAGCGACTTTGCAAACCGTATGGAAATGTTGAAACGCATTCTACAATCCGATATGGATTTGATCAACACGATTAAAACGGAGCGAGAAGAAATTGCTAGCAAAAAAGCTAAATTAGAAGAAGATCGTGCTAAAGTATTAGAACTAGAAAAAGTAGCGCAAGAAAAGCAAAACGTAATTAATCAGAAAAAAGCAGAACGCCAAGCTGTGTTAGAACGGGCTATGAATGACCGAGATACGGCTGAGCGTGCGTATAATGAGTTAATGGCGTCTTCCGCAAGCATTACTGCGATGCTACAACAGCGGGCTGCAGAACGTGCAGCGGCGGCAGCAGCGGCTGCAAGCCAAGGCGGTGGTGGCGGTGGTGCTACATGGGTACAAGGATCTGGTCAATTAGCAGCCCCTGTGGTGGCGCCTATTACGTCTGACTTTGGTTGGCGTATTCACCCGATTTATGGCACACGTCGTTTACATGCGGGCACTGACTTTGGTGTAGATGAAGGTACACCTGTGCATGCAGCGGATGGTGGGGTTGTCGTAGAAGCTGGTTGGGTCAGCGGATATGGATATACTGTCATCATTGACCATGGAAATGGCATGTCTACTTTGTACGCTCATAATAGTGATGTAGCGGTAAGCCCGGGCCAAACTGTATCGAAAGGTCAAGTAGTTTCCTACTCAGGTAATACCGGTGGTTCTACAGGTCCACACCTTCATTTTGAGGTGCGTATTAATGGTGAACCAACAGATCCGATGGGATACTTATAGAGGAGACTATGGAAGATAAGAAAAAAACATCTATTTGGCATAAAGCTAAGACCTACCTGTTAGGCGTAAGATATGAAGTCATTACAAAAGATGAGGCAGGGAATATTATCAGCATAGAAGATGACCTTGAACATGAGAGCATTAAAGATCTCATTAAATATTATTTGCTCATTGCATTGACTTGGATACTTACCTTTTTAATAGGCTTAACCGCTTTCTTTTGGTATATCTCAGGGTCTCCGTTGGGAATTGCTAAATTTGGGTACACCTACTTTATCACTACCCAATGGGCGATGGACCCACCAGCCAAAGAAGAACTCTTTGTGAATATGTTGAAAGGCCTAGTAAAAGGCACTCATGATAAACATACTGTCTATTTAGACAAGGATGACATGAAAGAGCTGGAAATGCACACGTCCTCTACCTATAGTGGGATTGGCCTATTACTAGATTTTTCCGATGGAAAAACTCTGAAAGTAGGCGCTACGATGGAAGGACAACCAGCGGAAGCGGCAGGCCTTCAAAAAGGAGATCAAATCCTTGCTATTAATGGCACACCCGTGTCTGATATTGAAAAAGAAGACGTAGCGAATCGTATTCGCGGTGAAGAGGGCACTTTCGTGGTGCTTCGTATCCTTCGCAATGGGGAAGAACAAGAGCTTTCCATTGAACGGAAAACGATTGTAATGCCTACTGTAAAAGGGCAAATGCTAACCGAAGATATTGGTTATATTCGTGTTACCCAATTTGCTGAAAAAACAGTAGATGAATTTACGAAAGCCTATGAGGAACTTCAATCTAAAGGGATGAAACGGCTAGTCTTAGACTTGCGTGATAATCCGGGTGGCTTAATTACGACAGCTCATGGTATTGGACAATATTTAGTGCCGAAAGGACCGATTGTGACGGTACAAACGAGACGGGGTAAAACAACAGCCTATATGTCTAGAGGAGACTATCCTCTCATTCCATTAGTTGTGTTGATTAATGGTAATTCTGCAAGTGCTTCAGAAATTATTGCTGGTGCTGTGCAGGATACAAAATCAGGTACCATTGTAGGCACAAAAAGTTATGGCAAAGGTACTGTACAGAGCGTAGTACAAGGCCTTGATGAAGAAGGTTTAAAGGTTACTATCGCTCGCTATCATACACCAAATGATAGAGTTATCGATGGTATTGGTATTGAACCAGATGAAGTTGTGGAGCCGTCCAAAACAAATCCTGAAGAGGATGTGCAAATGGAACGTGCTATTGAAATTGTAAAAACTCTATGATATAGCGGCTTCGGCCGCTCTATCTATAGGGCTAGAGGAAAAAATATGTTTATAGATCGTGCCCGTATATTAGTGAAAGCGGGAGATGGCGGTAACGGTATGAGTAGTTTCCGTCGAGAAAAATATGTACCACAAGGGGGACCGAATGGTGGAGATGGCGGTAAAGGTGCTGACATCATTTTAAAAGCTGACAGAAATATCAATACATTGGTTGATTTTAGATATAAACGTCAATTTAAAGGCGACACAGGCGGTGCTGGACAGAGTGCCAACAAGCATGGACGTGGCGCTGAAAATTTAATCGTCTCTGTTCCTTTAGGAACAACGGTAACGGATGAAGAATCTGGTAAATTAATGGCGGACTTAGTGGAAGATGGACAAACCTACATGGTTGCCAAAGGTGGTCGAGGTGGCCGTGGTAACGCACGCTTTCAAACAAGTGCTAACCGTGTACCAACCTTTGCTGAAAAAGGGGAACCAGGTGAAGAACGTTGGTTAAACTTAGAGCTTAAAGTGTTGGCTGATGTTGGATTATTGGGTTACCCAAGCGTGGGTAAATCCTCCATTATCCGCAAAGTATCTTCTGCAAAACCAGAAGTGGCTGCGTACCATTTTACTACATTAACTCCAGTATTAGGGGTAGTTTCTGTAGCACCAGGTAAAAGTTTTGTCATGGCAGATATTCCAGGTTTGATTGAAGGCGCTAGTGAAGGTATTGGTTTAGGACATTCCTTCTTGCGTCATGTAGAACGTAGTAATATTTTGCTCCATGTATTAGATGTATCTGGATTAGAAGGTCGTGACCCTATTGAAGACTTTCATAAAATTAACGAAGAGTTAGCTAAATATAGCGAAAAATTAAGCAAGAAAAAGCAATTGATTGTATTGAACAAAACAGACTTGTTACAAGATGAAGAAACATTGCCAAGAGTGACAAAGTACTTCGCCGATCAAGACTATGAAGTATTTGCGGTGAATGCATTGACTGGAGAAGGGTTGCCATCATTAGTAGAACGTGCATGGTACTATGTAGAAAACTATGTGCCAGAACCAGAAGTGGTGGATGACACTGTATACTATGAAGCTAAACCAGATACAGATTTCGTCATCACTCGTGGCGATGATGCATCCTATATTATCAGTGGCTCTCGTATTGAGAAATTGGTGGCAATGACAAATCTTGATGATGAACAAGCGTTGCGAAGATTCCAAAAGATTTGGCGTTACATGGATTTAGATGCGGAATTGAAAAAACGTGGCATCCAAGATGGCGATGAAGTAGTCATCGGAGATCAACGATTTACTTTCCATGATTAGGAGATAGAATGACAGGTAAACAGAAACGATATTTACGTGCCTTAGCAAGCACTATGCCGGCAGTGGTGATGATTGGTAAAGGGGGATTGGAAAATCCTGTTATCGACAGTGCACGAGCTGCTATTACTAAACGTGAATTAATCAAAGTAAAAGTATTAAACAACTGTTTAGAGGATCCAAAAGAAATTTTGCCTCACTTAGCAGATATGTTAGGAGCAGAATTAGTACAAATCATTGGACATAATGGTATATTGTATAAAAAAGCAAAAGATCCAAAAATTGAGTTGCCAAGATAATCAATCCGTATGAGGTGAAGCGATGAGAGAAGAGTTACGACAGGCGAAACGAGTGATTGTTAAAGTAGGAACAAGTTCACTAACCCATGCAAATGGACGCATTAACATTGATAAAATGGAAGTGTTAGTCCGCCAAATTTGTAATTTAGCCAATGCAGGAAAAGAAATGATTTTAGTTTCTTCTGGGGCTACTGCTGCCGGTCTTCCCTCATTGGGGTTCACTTCAAGACCCGATGATATTGCGTTAAAACAAGCGGCCGCCTCTGTGGGACAAGGTATCTTGCTACATATGTATGAAAAACTATTTGCTGAGTATGGACATACAGTAGGGCAAATTTTGGTAACACGGGAAGATACGGTGAAACGTAGTCATTATCTGAATCTCCGGAATACATTGACAGCCCTCATCGGATTAGGAGTTATTCCTATTATCAATGAAAATGATGTGGTGGCTATCGATGAATTTAAAATTGGTGATAATGATACATTATCTGCTAACATTGCTAGCATTATTGATGCAGATGCATTGATTATTTTATCGGATATTGAAGGTCTATATACAGCGAATCCGTCTACAGATCCTAATGCTACATTAATCCATGAAGTAGAGGCTCTTACACCGTACATTTATGAAATTTCTGGCGGTGCAGGGTCTTCTTTGGGCACTGGTGGTATGTATACGAAGATTCAAGCTGCTCATATTGCAACGAACTCTGGAGTTCATATGATTATCGCCTCTGGTGACCATCCAGATAGTATTAAAGCTATTATGAATGGAGAAGAACGAGGCACGCATTTCTGGCCTCATCGAGATGTACCGCAAATTAAAAAGCGTTGGATGGCATTTGGCACACGTTTACAAGGTACCATTCATGTAGATAAGGGATGCCGTGATGCATTACTCACTAATGGATCTAGTATTTTACCAGTAGGTATTCTATCTGCTGAAGGACAATTTGAAGAAGGGGATACCATATCTATCGTTCACGATGGAGAAGAAATTGCCCGCGGTATTGTGAACTTTAATCTATCTGACTTGTTACAGATTAAAGGACGTAAATCACAGGATATTCCTACTATACTTGGTGTTCGTGATACCTATCATGTAGTAGTGCATCGAGATAACTTAGTTGTCTTACGACAGGAGTAAATTATGAATCCATATACTGCATATTTTGAAAGTTTAGGCAAAGCAGCTCGGTCAGCTTCTATGGCGGGACAAGTACTGAGTACAGAAGATAAGAATCGTATTTTGGAACAGATTGCTCGTGATTTAGAAACGGACATCCCAACTATTTTAGAGGCGAACACTATGGATTGTTCCCAAGCTAAAGAGAATGGAGTTCCATCTGTAATGATGGATCGGCTTCGTTTGACGAAGGAACGAATCCAAGGTATTTGTGAAGGTGTTCGTCAGGTAGCTAACTTACGGGATCCTATTGGTACAGTGCTAGAAACTAGAACTTTAGACAATGGTTTGCGTATTGAAAAGCGCCAAATCCCTATCGGTGTTATTGGTATGATTTATGAAGCACGCCCCAATGTAACAGTGGATGCAGCAGCGTTAGCGATAAAAACAGGCAACGCTATCATACTTCGTGGTGGTAAAGAAGCATACCACACAAGTGAGGCGATGGTACATATCATGCAAGGTTCCTTAGAACGGTGTGGAGCCCCTAAAGAATTGATTCAATTAGTGTCTATTCTTGAGCGAGAAGCTGTAGGCGAATTCTTAGCACAACGTAAATGGATTGATGTAATGATTCCACGTGGTGGAGCAGGATTGATTCAATTTGTGGTCAACAATAGTAAAATTCCTGTTATAGAAACAGGGAGCGGTGTTGTGCATGGCTATGTGGATGCCACTGCAGATGAAGCGATGGCATTACAGGTATTGGAAAATGCAAAACTGTCGCGGCCATCTGTATGTAATGCAATGGAAACGATTCTGTTACATGAAGGAAGACTACAAGATTTAGGCCCCAAAATTGTATCTATGCTAGAAGAAAAAGGCGTTGCCATCTATGGAGATACACAGATTCAAAGCTTATCTTCTCAGGTGAAACCTGCCACTGAAGACAATTGGTCTACAGAATATAATGACTATGTTGTGAACTTTAAAGTGGTATCTTCCATTGATGATGCTATTACTCATATCAATACATTTGGTACAAAACATTCTGAAATGATTATTACAGAAGACTCAACCGAGGCAGAACGATTTATGAACTTAGTGGATGCCTCCACAGTCTATGTGAATGCATCTACACGATTTACAGATGGTTTTGAATTTGGCTTAGGGGCTGAGATCGGTATTAGTACGCAAAAATTACATGCTCGAGGGCCTATGGGGTTAGATGCGTTGACTAGTTATAAATATTTCGTCTTTGGTCATGGACAGGTACGATGAAACTTACATATCTAAAAGCTTACTTTCAGTATATGAAGTCACCTAAAGGGGCTTATGAATGGAAGTCTTATGGCATCGTATTAACCATACTAGGTGTGGTATCACTAGTGTGTATAGGGGCGTGGTTACATGGCAGATAAGAAAAAGAGAATTGGCATTTTGGGAGGCACCTTTAATCCTGTCCACTTAGGGCATTTGATGATTGCAGAAATGGCGTCAGAAGCATTTGACTTGAATCGTGTCATTTTTGTACCAGCAAAGGAACCACCGCATAAAGAGACAGATGTGATTGATGCGAAATATCGGTTAGAAATGGTGCGTGCAGCGGTTTTGGATAATCCGAATTTTGTGGTTTCTGATGTAGAGATGCAGCGAGAAGGAAAATCGTATACCATTGATACATTGCGGTATTTTCATGATGTGTATGGACCATCTACGGAATTTTTCTTCATTGCTGGTACAGATACGATTCAGAATTTACCAACTTGGAAATATATAGAAGAACTGTTAGATATGTGCGAGTTCATCGGGGCTATTCGTCCTGGTGCTACGAACGATATTGGTGAAAGTATCGCATGGCTTACTCAACAAGGCGGTCACATTCATATATTAGAAGTGCCAGAAATGAAGCTATCTGCCACGGAATTGCGTCATCGATTGCGCCATGGCTTGTCCACTCGATATATGTTGCCGAAAACGGTGTATCAATATATTAAGGAACATAAGATATACAACACGTGAATTTGTCATCACTAAAGATGGAATTAATTTCGTAGTACCCTATAGAAAGGTATAGGCTAGTGAAGGATACAATGACAATAGAAAGAATACAGCATATTGTGGAAGGTCGACTTTCACCAAAACGATTTGCCCACACACTAGGGGTGGTGGATATGGCAAAACGATTAGCAAACCACTATGGGGTGCGGGTAGATCAAGCAGAAATGGCAGCATTATTGCATGATGCTATGAAAGAATGTTCCTTAGAAGCTATGCAAGATATGGTGCAGCAAGCGCAGATACCAGTGGATAAGGAAATGCTTAGTAATGGTGCTTTATTGCATGGACCAGCAGGTGCTGCCTATGCGAAATTAGAGCTGCATATCCAAGATGAATCAATTTGTGAAGCTATTCGTGTTCATACATTAGGCAGTACCCACATGAGTGTATTGGATAAGATTATTTTTTTAGCAGATTATATTGAGCCGAATCGTGACTTTCCAGGCGTGGAAGAATTACGGACGTTGGCATTTCAAGATTTGAATGCCGCTGTTGTTCAAGCCTATGATGGAACGATACGTCATTTGTTAGACCAAGGGTTAAGTATACATGTGGATACGATTCAAGGTAGAAATAGTGTATTGTTAGAAAGGTCGGAGGTATAAATGGATCAAAAGATACGACGCAAACCACGTCGAAATGGACTGCGTTGGGGTCGAATTATAGGCGCCCTCATCGTCCTCATAGCGATCGTAGGAGTGGTAGTCTGGGGTATACGTAGTGCAGTAAGTTCCGTATCACAGCCTACTACTGGCCAAGAATCGCATCCCTTGCCGGTTGTGACGAATACAACGCCTATCGATATGAGATCTATTAAGACCTCCTATATGCTGGTTGTAGGTGTCGATAAAAGTCAACCACAACAAGCAGATGCGCTGTATGTTGTGGCTTTCAATTTAGATGCCAAAACTATGCAGATTATTGGTATCCCAAGTAATAGTAAAATTATTAACCGTCATAATGAGGCTCCGCAACGAATTAATGATATCTATGCACAAGGTGGAATTGAATTGACGAAGGCAGTCGTGGAAGATATGTTCCATATTGTCATCCCTTATTATGCAGTAGTGGATCAAGATAGTTTCCACTCTATGATGAATATTTTTGGCGCTCCTAGTTTATATGTAGAGCAATCGATGGTACATCAAGATGCAGCATCTGGTGAGGTAGATATCAATATTCATCAGGGGTATCAGGATTTGACTGATGATACAGCCTTTGGATATATGCGATTCATCAATCATGAAGGGGATACACTAGCACGGACTATGCATCAAGAGCGATTGCTAAAATCTATGTGGGAACGAGAACGTAATCATGTTAGTTTGGGAACAGCTTTTCGCGTGTGGCGACAATGGAGCCATATTAGTACCAATGTGAGTACTTGGGATGGAGTTCGCTTCGTGACGAAAGTGATTGAGTTCCCGAAAGGTAAAGTGCGTTGGTATATTTTACCAGGTTCACCAGAAACGATAGACCATGTGGACTACTGGAATGTAGAACCAGTAGAGTTACAACAATTAGTAGGTATAACGGTAGGAGATATTCCAAGTGATGCAGAGGTAATTCCTGTGATTGGAGATACTTCAAAAGATGGTTCCACGGATGCTGCTAAAGAATCTGGAAAACAATCGAAGGATAAAGAAACAGAGGGTACGAAGGAGAAAACAGAACCGGGAAGCCCTACAACAAGATAAGGAGTTAGAATGAAACAGAAACAAGATATTTTAGGAACGGTAAACATCTTAGCACAAGCTGGCTTTGATAAAAAAGGTGAAGATATTTCCATTATGGATATGGAAGGTCTTACCATGTTAGGCGATTATTTTTTGGTGGTTACAGCAAACAATGTGAAACATGCACAAAGTGTGGCAGATGCCATTGAAGATGCAGGCGCAGAACAAGGCATGACTGTATTACATCGTGAAGGATATCGTGAAGGAGATTGGATCTTACTTGATTTTGGTGATGTCATTGCCCATGTATTTACAGGTGAATACCGCCATTTCTATGGCTTAGAAGAATTGTGGAAGGATGCACCGAGAGAATCCTTTGAAGGAGTCTAATATGGCTAGTACTTTATCTGAAAATACTATTGCTACACTAAAGGTATTGCGTCAAAGTGATCAAGGGTCTTTTTTAGATGGTCAAACAGGGAATACAAATGACGATATTTTGTTGCATAAAGACCAACAAACTAGTGATGTTGCGATTGGCGATGAAGTAACAGTATTTCTATACAAAGATCCCAAAGGACGATTGACAGCGAGTATGCGTTTACCCGCTATGAAGGAAGGTCAAATTGGTTATGTTGAGGTCATCAATACAACAAACTTTGGCTGCTTCGTAGAGGTGGGAACTGAACGGGGGATTTTTATGCCTCATGCAGAAATGCGTGGGCGCCCTCAAAATGGTGAAAAAGTGTGGGTTCGCCTCTATAGTGATAAATCTGGTCGTTTAGCGGTATCCATGGATGTGGATGATGCTATGCGTCGCGCCTCAAAACCGGCTAACGATGCTAAAATTGGAGGTATGGTGAAAGGTGCTATTTACAACATGACTAGCGAAGGGGCCTTTTTGATTACCCCAGAGCGATGGATTGCTTTCATGCATCGTAGTGAAATGACAAAGCCACTAAAAGTAGGAGAGCTTATTGAAGGTCGCATTACTTTTAAGCGTGATGATGGACGTATCAATATTTCTATGCGCCCTGTCAAAGAAGAGGCATTGGCTACGGATGGTGCAAAAATTATGACCTATTTAGGCAGTCGTCATGGACGTATGCCTTATGGTGATAGTACGTCGGCACCTATCATTAAAGATAAATTCAACATCAGCAAGGCCGCTTTTAAACGTGCCTTAGGACATCTGATGAAAGCAGGATTCATTGTGCAAGAAGATGGATGGACCCTATTAACAGAGAAAGGGCAAGCCACTTTACTAGAGGCGGATGAACAATCTGCTACTGTAGAGGAAACAAAATAGGGAGGATGTCATGAAAATTGTGGTAGTAGGTGCGGGTAAAGTAGGCTACTCCTTGGCACAGCGATTAGCGCAAGACCAACATAATGTATATGTCATTGAAAAAAACGGAGATCGCATAAAAAATTTAGAAAATAATTTAGATGTGAACTTGGTACAAGGTAATGGCAGCAGTATTTCACTATTACAGGAAATTGGCATCGCAGATATGGGCATGCTCATTGCGGTAACGGATTCTGATGAGGTCAACATGTTAGCTTGTATGCTTGGCAAGGCAGCAGGGATTCCCAAGACGATTGCACGAGTTCGTGATACAGAATATGAAAATGGTACGAATGCGGTGATTCGTGACCGTTTGGGCATTGATCTTTTCATTAATCCAGAAATGGTAACAGCGCAAGAAATTTACAAAGTTTTAAAAACACCAGCTGCCTTAGATGTAGAAGACTTTGCTAGTGGCGCTGTACGGTTAGTGGAGTTTAAGATTCGCAACAATTTACATGTGACGGGAATACCCTTGCGAAAATTGGAATTACCCCCTAATGTGCTTATAGTTGGGATTATGCGTGGTGGCGAAATGATTATTCCTCATGGTGAAAGTACCTTGGAATATCTAGATAATGTATTCTTTCTAGGGGCGAAGGAAAGCATCGATAAGGTGGAAGTATGGTTGAATGAAGTAAGTCGTCCTACACAACGGGTTGTTATCATTGGTGCAGGTCTTATAGGGAGGAATCTTACCTTACTATTAGAAGCTGATGGATATGATGTGAAGGTTATTGAAAAGGATTTAGATCGTTGTGAACAACTAGCTGCTCTAGTGAGTCGATCCATTGTCATACATGGAGATGGTACCGATGTTGACTTATTACAGGCAGAAGAGATTAGTGACAACGATGTGATCATTTGCTTAACAGATGATGATAAACTAAATCTATTGGTAGCACTGTTAGCGAAACATTTAGGGGTTCCTAAAACATTTGTCCGTGTCGGTCGCTTAGAATATATTACGTTAATGGAACAAGTAGGTATCGATGTGGTATTCTCCCCACGATTATTAACATCAGGTCAAATTTTGAGACTCATCCGAGAAGGAGAAAATTTAATTAATATTTCCACCTTTGAAGGTTCCAAAGCAGAAGCTATTGAGATTAGCATTACTAATCGTTCAAATTTAATGAATCAATACTTAAAAGATTTAAAATTCCCTGGTAAATCTTTAGTGGGTGCTGTGGTGCGAGATAATCGTACAATTGTGCCAAAAGGAGATACGCAATTAGTGGAAGGTGACCATATTGTTATCTTTACATTGCCAGAATATGTTAATAAACTCCTTACCTATGTAGGCGGATAAGGAAGTATGATGAAAGAAAGGAGGATTTCATGCGCATTCAAAATATTATGCGAGTAGTGGGGCAAGTATTGATTACACTAGCTCTCTTCATATTAGTTCCTTTTTTCTTTGGTATCTTAGATGAAGGTATAGGATACTATTCATTCCTTGTAGCTAGCGCACTGTCTGGTGTATTAGGGGGCGTATTGTATTATTATGGAACAGATACAGACTCCTATAGCTTGCGAGATGGTTTCTTGGTGGTCAGTTCAAGCTGGTTATTTGCAGCTATATTTTCAGCCTTGCCCTTTTACTTTAGTGGTGTATTCACGAGCTTTGTAGATGCACTTTTTGAAGCTGTATCAGGGATTACGACAACGGGAGCAACTATGATTGATGATGTCAGTTCATTGCCTAGAACTTTCATTTTATGGCGCGGCCTTACGAATTGGATTGGTGGCATGGGAATGATTGTCTTAGTCTTAGCGTTCCTTCGTAATTTGGGGGCTGATGCAGCTCATTTTTTTGAAGCGGAAGCCTCTGTACCAAGACCTGGCATTGTATTACCTAGAATTCGTTCCATTGCGGGAAATTTGTTGCGTACCTATATGGTATTTACTATAGTTTGTTCATCATTGCTGTGGTTGGCAGGAGTAGATTATTTTAAAGCGATTAACCTAACATTTGCTACCGTTGCCACGGGGGGATTGGCCCCTATGACGGGAGGGACCTTTGCTTATGCAGATGCACCTATTGTATGTATCATATTATTGGTATTTATGGTATTAGCAGGAGGAAACTTTGCGGTGTATCAATCTGTTTGGCAAAAGGGGATACAAGAAATTTGGCGGGATTTTGAATATCGTATGTATTTGATGACCCTCTGTATTGGATCAGTATTAGTATTGGTAGCGCTCAGCTGGGAAGCGGGGGGATTGGATATATCTCATATTCAAAATTCCTTATTTACATTAGTATCTATGCAAACAGGTACGGGGTTTGCCATTGTGGATTATAATCAATGGCCTAGCTTAGCACAGATGGTACTATTCATGGGGACATTCTTTGGGGGCTGTAGTGGATCCACCACAGGTGGTATAAAGATTATTCGAATTATTATCTTAGCAAAAAGTAGTATCCTACATTTGCGTAAAGCCATTCATCCAGATATGGTACAAATGGTGCGATTAAATGGACATGTACTACCTACTAAGTGGTTACATATGACGCAACAGTTTTTCTTTTTCTATCTCTTAATCTTTGGTATTTCCTCTGTGTTGATATCTACAACGGGGCTACCGATTGGAGATGTATTAGGGATTGTGACTGGCACCTTAGGAAATGTAGGGCTTGCATTTGGCAGCTTAGGACCTACGGAAACATTAACCATTCTGTCTCCATTGGCTAAAGTTGTTTGTATCATCGATATGCTGTTAGGGCGATTAGAACTATTCACTTTATTAGTATTATTACACCCAGGTTTTTGGCGAGGATATTTTGCAAAAACAGGGAAAGGATATGGACGATTCGATGGACATCGTAAGAACGCCTCAAGGCTTGTATAAAACAAATTGTTATATTCTGAAAGAAAATGGATACGCCCTTATTATTGATCCAGGCTTTCACGGTCAACGTATTATGAAAGAATTACAGGACGTGGTGCCGGTAGGTATTGTGTTGACCCATGGTCATGCAGATCATATATGCGCTGTGGATGCCTTAGTAGAGGCGTATCATATCCCTGTATACATGCATCCTAAGGATGAAGAACTATTGCTAGTGAAACGGCGAATGCCATCGGGATACAAAGAACGATTTACTTCTCCATATATTGCGTTGGAAGAGGGATCTTTACAAATAGGGCCCTTTTCTCTGAACGTATGGGAAGTGCCGGGGCATAGTGCAGGTAGTGTGTGTATTGGATATCAACATATTTTGTTTACAGGAGATACATTATTTAAGGGTACCGTAGGCAAAGTGAATACCTATAATGGAAATCCTGTGGCTATGAAAGCAACATTAGAAAAAATAAAAACATTCAATCCAGCCTATGTAGTATACCCTGGTCATGGTACGAGTACTACATTGGGCCATGAATTAGTAACGAATCCATATTTACTAGCACCTTGAGTTAGAGAAACTAGTAGCAAGAACAAGGCTATTATTGAGGTTATTGTGTAGGTCCCAGATAAGCTTTCAAAGAAATACAAACTCTTTATAAAAAAATATAAAAAATAGTTGACGAAAGAAATGAAATAGGGTATACTAACAAAGTAGTCAATTGGCCCCGTGGTGTAGCGGTTAACATGTCGCCCTGTCACGGCGAAGATCGTCGGTTCAAATCCGATCGGGGTCGCCACTACTTGCCTCGGTAGCTCAGTCGGTAGAGCAACGGACTGAAAATCCGTGTGTCGGCAGTTCGATTCTGCCCTGAGGCACCATTTGCGGAAATAGCTCAGCGGTAGAGCACCGCCTTGCCAAGGCGGGGGTCGCGAGTTCGAATCTCGTTTTCCGCTCCACTTTTTTGGCGGCATAGCCAAGCGGTAAGGCAGAGGTCTGCAAAACCTTTATTCCCCAGTTCGATTCTGGGTGCCGCCTCCACAACATTCCACCCATGCCGGGGTGGCGGAACAGGCAGACGCAACGGACTTAAAATCCGTCGGTTAGAGATAACCGTACCGGTTCGATTCCGGTCCTCGGCACCATTTAGACCAACTTCGGTTGGTCTATTTTTTTATGTTTAAATGGATTATAATGTAAGTATCATATAATGAGTGTGCTTAGGGAGGGACTATGAATACAGTTAATGATGTTGATCGATTATATAATGCTATTGAAATCAATGAAAAAACATTTCAGTTTTTTCAAATTGATGTACAGTCCTATGGAATACAAGAAGTCAATAAAGGAAGCACACAATTCTTTTATATTTTACTTGAAATCATGAATGGAAAATTTAATTGTAATTTAGCGTTTATCGTAAACTGTTATGATGAGTTAGGAACCATAATCTATAGTAATGAGAAGACAGTTTATGTAGATACATATATTGGCTATGATACTTTAAAATTTTGGTGTAATGATACTAATTTGATTGATAGGACGAATAAAATTCGTGTATTTGTAAGAAAAGGATAATATTAAAGTGCCCTATACCGATATGCATATGTATGTCATAGCATAAGGTATAGAGCACTTTTTTATATCTATAGGCTTATTGATGCTGAGGAATTTCTTCTTCGTAAATCGCTTCTTTTTTTACAGGTTTATAGTAGATGGCATAAAGTATCAATACGATAACTGGAATGATGGCAGATACAATATAGATTCCGCTGTAGGATAGTAAGCCATGTAAGATTCCTAATGTATAAGGTCCGACGCCTAATCCAAGATCTAAACCGATGAAATAGGTGGAAAGAGCCACCCCAATTTTGGCAGGTTCTACGGCTTTCAAGCAAATAGCTTGTCCGTTAGACATAAAGGTACCATAGCCTAAGCCGACAAAGGCACCAGCGATGAGTAGTAACGCTGCATTTGAACTATAAGCGATGAGTAAAAGACCAATCGTTAAACATACATAGCTAGGGTACATGACAGCATTTTCACCGCGTTCATCGAAGATACGACCTGCAATAGGACGGGTCACGGTAATCACAAGGGCATAGACCACAAAGAAGAAGGCTCCTGCTGTAATGAGACCGATTTCATGGGTAAAGATAGAAAGGAAACCGAGTACGCTAGAATAGGCTAAGCCCATTAGGAATCCAAGAAAGGCGATGAAGGCTACACGTGGTTCAATGAAATTCTTCATAGACCAAGATGTCATGGAGGCTGCTTCCGTAGAGGATAGTACTAAATTTTGTACAGGGAATCGTAAACAAGCGATGGCAACACCGATAGATAATAGGACGGCGAGATAAATAATCCACGTAAAACCAACGGCAGGTAATAAAATCATGCCGATGAAAGGGCCAATAGCCGCTGCTAAGCTAGTGCTAAGGCCATAATAATTGATACCTTCTCCATCTTTCGATTTCGGAATGTAAGCAGTGACTACCGCATTGGCTGCGGTGGATACAGTACCGTAAGCAAAACCGTTTAGGAAACGGACTGCATCTAAGATTAGAATATCTTTGGCAATGAGATACGCAAGGGTAGTGAGGAAATAAAAAATTGCTCCGTACCGAAGTACCTCTTTACGGCCGATAAGTTCTAAGCGTTGTCCCATGATAAGGCGAGCGAATAAGGTGCCAATAATATAAATACCAGTAGCAAAGCCTGCTTCGGCAACTGTAGAATGAAGTTCTTTTGTAGCGTAGCTTGCTGTGATAACCACAAAGCAGTAGTATACTAAAAAGACAATAAAATTAATGATAGTAATACTAATGAATCCAGAATTAAAAAGTGTTTCTTCTTGATTTTGTATCGATTGGGCATTCATGGATAACTCCTCCTTTTGTAATACGTTCTATAGAATATACCTAAATGCGAATCTTGTAAAGGTTATATAAATATTTTCTATAGATCTTAACTAAGTTAACAATCTACAAATAGGTAAACAGGAGAAACGAGTATACAAGAATAGGGATATGAGCGTATTATATAAATCAATTTCGTACACTTCAGAAAATAAGGAAAGGAAAGAGAGGATATAAAATTTTTTTAGAGTGTAACTATCCATGAAGTTAGAAACTGGTATAAAAGAAATATTTATATGAGGGAATGCGTTGTGTCTCTAGTCCGATTATCAGTATAGATTTGTTTTGAGCAGACTATCTTGTAATTAAATTGTGTAGGTGTAACATAACGTATTGCGACTTTCAGAGAAACTGACTATAATAAAAAGATAAGCATTGAGAATATATGTACAATGCTATCGTTTATAAAACATAGATGTGAATCATAAGAAAGGAGTCTCCCTTATGACAGTACAATTAGACACATTGGATCATCGTTTATTACGTTTATTAGATGAGGACGCCTCTATGTCGGCTGCCGACCTCGCCATTATGCTTAACAGTGAAGAGGCACATGTGGCAAGTCGTATTCAAGCCTTCGAGGAGTCTGGTATTATTAAACGGTACCAAGCAGTCATTGATTGGGAACAAGTAGACCAAAACAAATCTACTGCTCTTATCCAATTAGGTGTGACTCCTGCTCCAGATCAAGGTTTTGATAAAGTAGCAGAACGAATTATGGAATTTCCAGAAGTACAAGGTGTGTACCTTATGTCTGGTAGCTATGATTTAACGGTTATCGTGGAAGGGGCGAGCATGCGTGATATTGCATTATTCGTATCTCGTCGTCTATCTACATTAGATTCGGTGTTGTCCACGACAACAAACTTTATCTTAACACGTTATAAAGATAACAATATTGTGTTCCACACGGGTGGAGTTCGTGAAGATCGGAGAAATGTATTCGATGATTAATTATGACAACTATTTAAATTCTGAAATCAAAGCTGTGAAACCATCGGGGATTCGTCGTTTTTTTGAAATTGCTAACGAATTAGATAATGTTATCTCCCTTAGTATTGGTGAACCAGATTTTGCTACGCCCTATCATATACGTGAAGAAGGGATTAACACATTAGAAAAGGGGAAAACTTGGTATTCTCCTAATCGTGGTTTTATGGAATTACGGGAAGAAATTTCTAACTGGTTAGAACGAAAGTATCATGTGTCTTATGACCCAACTACGGAAGTGATTGTAACCGTAGGCGGTTCGGAGGCCATTGACTTAACCTGTCGTACCTTACTCAACCCAGGGGATGAAGTGTTGATTCCTGTGCCGAGCTTTGTGTGTTACACTCCATTAGCAGAATTGTGTAATGCAAAGCCAGTGCAGATTATTACGAAAGAAGAAGATGAGTTTCGTTTGACTCCAGAGGCGATTGAAGAGGCTGTGACAGAAAAGACGAAGCTGTTAGTATTACCATTCCCTAATAATCCAACAGGGGCGGTATTACGCCGTGAGCACTTGGAAGCGATTGCAGAAGTGGTTATCAAGCATGATTTGTTCATTCTATCCGATGAGTTATACAGTGAACTTACCTATGGTGATGAACCACATGTATCCATTGCATCTATACCAGGTATGCAAGAGCGAACAATCTTAATTAATGGATTTTCCAAAGCCTATGCCATGACGGGTTGGCGCCTTGGGTTTGCCACAGGTCCAGCACCGATTATTGCGCAGATGACGAAAATGCATCAATATGGTATTATGAGTGCGCCGTCTATGTCTCAATATGCAGCTATTGAGGCTTTAAAAAATGGAGACAAAGATATTCAATACATGCGTGAAGAATACGATATGCGTCGTCGCTTGTTGGTGAGTGCTTTCAATCGTATGGGGCTTCATACATTCGAGCCAGAAGGGGCATTCTATGTATTCCCGTCCATTAAGAGCACAGGCATGACATCGGAAGAGTTTTGTGAAAAACTACTCTATGATCAACGTATTGCCGTTGTTCCTGGTAATGCCTTTGGCGACTGTGGAGAAGGATTTGTTCGTGTAGCCTATTCTAATTCCTTGCAGAATATCAAAGAAGCGGTAAAACGGATCGAAATATTCTTGGAAAAAATTAAAAATAAAGAGATTGAGTAATAAAAAAGACAGACATAGTTTTGCAGTAAAACTGTGTCTGTCTTTTTAACGTTTATACAATACATAGGTCCGTCGGCGAATTGTATAGTGGTATTTGAAAAGAATAGGTGTAAGAATACAATGGGCTGTAACAAAATAGCCTACCAATACAATAGAGGAAAGTTGAACAAACAGCATCAACTTTCCTCTACTTTTATATTTTTAATAAGTGGGGCTGTAGCAACATGTAAAAATGTATATGTTGTTACAGTCCCCAATATACTATTGATTCTTATATTTGAAAGCTAAAATAGCTTGGATTAATGCATCTAATGTCATCTCACCACGTTCTGCCACCATGGATAAAGTAGCTTTATGTTTCATTAATTTAGCAAGTGGAGAATTTAGCATTTTAAAGTTTGGATTGATATGAATCATGTGATCTTTTAGACCAGGGATTATATCAAATAGAGGGAATAGTTTGGTATCTCCTGTTAAACCTAGATCATTTTCATAGACCGTAGATTGTGGTGTGCTTTCTGGCACCGTACCTTGTTCAGTTGAGTTAGTTGTACTATCCTCTTGGCGTACATGTTTGTAATCGATGTGGTCTACGGCATGGTACGCAGAATTAGAACCTTCCCAAATAAGTTCTTTCCGAGAACCGCTTAAGCTACGAATATGCGTGCAATCTTGAACCATTTCTAAAATACCTTTAAATTGACCTTCTTCATTGCGCACGGCGATGTATTCGATATGAATGAATAGGTCCGGCTTGTTAATCCACATTTCAGCGTAATCTTGTCTACCAGCTTTGAAAGAATCGATAATTTCTTGTACTAAAGGTAGACTTTTCTTTGGATGGCAGTTTTGTACGATGCGACCGATGATATTAGAGCTGCGAGGGAAGATGCGGTGCTTTGTATCATTATAGAAACGAACTAAGTCATTTTCGTCTACAAAAGTAATATCTACAGGTAAGAATTTGAAGATTAATTTAATTTGTTCAATTGTCAAGGAGCCCACAGCTAGGTCATGCGTTTGTTCAGGGCTTCCGTTAATGCCATACTTGCCCACTAATTGTGCTAACTCTTGTAAAAGAGCGGTAGGGTTACCAGTACCACCTAATTGGGTGTTTTCATGATTTTCTACATCAGCATGATTATGTTGTGCTGTTATATGACCCACATTTACAGATGCCTCTCCAAGATTCTTAGGTTCCGCATCAGGACGGCCTTTATAAAATGGAGGAGGGGCGATGAAAGCAAACCCAATTTCATGATCACCTTGGCTCATAGTAATGAAGTCACTGTCTTGTAATAACTTCCATGCTGTTGGGATTAGTACTTCTTTTTCTTTGTTATTGAGGTCACGGATAATATCGATGACGTCTGCTTGTTTTGCTAAAAATTCAGACTCATGTCCAGATTCTAGCAGTTGTTTACTTTCAGAGATGGCATCACGAACAGCGTCATCAAAAGTCCACATGATTTTCGTAGGGCGATCGAAACCGTAACGCTCTAGGACTGGATATAATTGATTTTGTTTGCGAGCCAAATGGATGCGCCAAGTAGTGAGGGCATCATATACACCAAGCCAAGGGTTGAGAATGAAGTGAGGTGCTTGTAACAGAGCTTCCATTTCTGTTAACTGTTGTTCCATGGCGTTGATTTCATTTAGATACACTGTTAATGGATGATGTTCAGGATATTCATTGTTCGCACGAATTAAAATACCATCAAATAATTCTAATAAGTCATCCATACGATGGGTGATTTCTTCGTCAGTATAAGAACCTTTTAATTGTTGCTCGCCATAAGCAAATTCATCAGGTGTACAAGTTCCGATTTTTTCTTTCAATAACGTACGAGCTGTTTCTAAATCTAAGGTGCCACCGAGAAAGCGGTCTTTAATATCGATCATAATTTCCATTCTGTCATTGCCTGTAAGCCCAAGAGCTTGTTTCATTGTGTCCATGTGCGAGTCCTTTCTGTGTTTACTATTAGTATAATCATTGCTATGGTATCGTCTTGTGTTGGCTGAAAGAATGCAGACATTGCTACAAATATAGATACCATAGGTCTAGCGTAATAAAGTATAGGGAGCGTACTCTCAGGGGAGTCAATTCCTTTTATGTATTTAGTATACAGTAAATAAAAATAATTTTCAGTTGCTAGGGATACAGAATTATAAAAGTTTTGCAAGAAAGGAAATGATTTTGTAAGAAGTTTAGAATGTGATTTTTAATGATAAAATCTGTTGCAGATAAGAATATCAATAATCATTAATTTGACTATTATTCTTATAAGATATAAAATTTAAGAATAAAAAGGTGGTAGATATATGGATAAAAAAGAAAGACTATTGAAAACAATAGAAGATAATTGTGGAGTGATTACAACAAAAGAAGTTTTAGATTTAGGTTTTCATAAAGATACGTTAAAAGCATTAGTGCTAGATAATACATTGGAAAAAGTAGCGACAGGATTATATGCATTTCCCCATGAGAATATTGACGAGTATTTATATTTCTCACATCGTATAAGAAAAGGAGCTTTTTCACATGAGACAGCTGCTTATTTACATGGTTTAACGACAAAAGTACCTAATAATTTTGTTATGACTGTTATGGTTGGAGATAATGTTAGTCGAGTATCGAAGGTAAAAGACAATATTAACTTTAAATATGTAAATAAGGATCAGTTTAGTGTTGGGAAAGTAGAACAATTGAGCCCTTTTGGGCATCTTATCATAACATATGATAAGGAAAGAACGGTACTTGACATAATTCGTGATAAAAAGCGAGTTGATGCACAAGTTTTCAGAGAAGTAATACGTTCATATTTTTTTAGTAACGATATAAATTTATTAAAACTGTCTAAATATGCAGTAGAACTAGATATGGAAGATGAATTGAGACAATATACGGAGGTCATGCTATAAAAATAGCCTGCGCAAATGATGCACAGGCTGTTTTGTATTTATTTAGTGTAATTGGATGCTGTATAGATTCCAAGGGCTACCCAAATGAAAGAAAAGGCAATCATTTTATTGGTATCGAAGCTTTCACCGAAATAGAAGATGGCAATAAGTAAAGCGATGGTGGGCGATAGGTATTGCAGAAATCCTAACAGGTTTAAGGGTAATAATCGCGCTCCATAGGTAAATAAAACGAGTGGTGCCGAGGTGGTTAGACCAGAGATTACGAATAGTGCAGCTGTATAAGAATCATTTTGAAATGCTGTCCAAGAACTAGCGTCGATATACGTCGTGTATGCTAGTGCTAAAGGGGCTACAAGCCAAGCTTCAAAAGCGATGCTTGTAAAAGGATGAATCAATAGTTTTTTCTTCACTAGGCCGTAAAGACCAAAGGTTAAGGCAATGGCAAGTGCTAAATCAGGGGTGCTTCCCATTTGTAGAGAAATGAAGATGATGCCGATGGTAGCTAAGCCTACACTACACCACTGCGGAAATGTTAGCTTTTCTTTAAATACCAATACCCCTAATACTACATTTAGTAACGGATTGATGTAATAGCCAAAGCTAGTATCCATAACGCGGTTATTGGAGATAGCCCAGATGTATAAGCCCCAATTACTAGATACGAAGATAGAAGCTAGAAATAGTAGACCCAATTGAGATATATTCTGTCTTAAATGCAGGCAATCTTTCTTAAATTGCTGGTAATTTAGTCCGATAGCCACAAAGGACATAAAGAGGGCAGACCATATAATGCGGTGTGCCAGTACGCTATAGGCTGATATATGGTGGAGAAGACCCCAGTAGATGGGTAAAAGTCCCCAAATAAAATAGCAACTTAAAGCGGTGATGAGACCTTTTTTATTGGTTTGTTGCATAGATACCTCCTTTAGTGTATTCAGTTATCATAGTACCACAGATTACATACATGTTCTATAGGAAAATAATACGTATCATAGAAAACTGATACTATCACAAAAATAATAAGTTAAGATAATATAGAGTGACTTAAATATGAAATTTAGTTATATTTGAAAAATATATTGTAAAATGAAGATTCTATGAAGTATAATTATAAACAGCATGTTATTATGTATTGAAAGCAATACATATATATTAATTCGTATGGGTGTACGAAATTTTTTGGAGGTATATTCATGAAAATAACAAATAAGCGCATTTCTGCAGCTCTGTTAGCCTGTGTAGCATTGACTACATTTAGCGGCGTACACGCGGCATTTGATGAGCATTTAGACAATTATCAATTAGATACAAAGGTAGTGAAAGGTGATCGTTCTAAAGATCAATTTGGTAACACAGTAACAGAACAATCCTATTATCGTACAGGTGGTGACGTAAAAGTTATCACTCGTGATGAAATTGAAAAACGTCATTATTCTGATTTAACAGAAGCCATCAAACGTATTCCAGGGGTAACATTCCAAAACCCAGGATACCGTGGTGGGGAATATGGGTTCCAGTTTTTCAACAACGGAATCTCTATCAATGGTGATACTCGTGTTATCGTGCTAGTAGATGGTCGTCGTGTAGATAATGCAACAAGTACACGTATCTCTGATGAAAGTGGCCGTGGAAGTAAATCTACAGGTGTGAACTTAGATCAAGTAACTAATATTAATGCAGTTGATAAAATTGAAGTGATTAAAGGACCTGGAGCTTCTGCGTATGGATCAGATGCGACTGGTGGGGTCATCAATATTATTACTCGTAAAGGTACAGAAGCTAATCAAGGTACGATTGATCTATCTACAGGTTCTTGGAAGAAGCATGAGTATAATCTAACTTACTCTGGTAGTGCAGGAAATGATAACTCCTTACATTATTTTGTTGGATTAAATCGTGTTAAATCTGATGATACAAAATACCGTGATGGACACACTGGTGAAGTGGGAACATTAGGTGGAGCTCGTTTTGATGAAAGAGGCGCTAATGTACGTATCGATAAAGACTTTAGCGATACACAACGATTGACAATTTCCATCAATCATAAGCAAGGTAAAGATGGGTATCCAATTTCCACTCCAAATTTACAATATTGGAACACAAAAGATTGGCATCGCATCATTTTCTCTGCTGATGTGGGAGCATTAGATGAAAATGGTATGTTAATTGATGATAGCACAACATGGGGTAATGCAACGAATCCTGGATATCATAATTTGTTTGCCTTAGATGGATTGGCATATAATTCTTATAGTAAGTTTAAAAATAATGATGTAGATGTAAAATATACATTTGATCGTCAATCTGATATGGAAAGTTTTGTTCGATTCTATAGCCAACACCATAAATACTCTAGCACAGATACATACTCTTGGCATTTGCCATTACCAGAGGAAAAAACTATTCAAGATAAATTTAAAGAAGATTTCCCGACTGGTGTGAAAGATCAATCTTTACTAGATGATTGGATTTCTAAAAATTTAGCACCATTCCCAGGAGACAGCAAAGCAGCCCTAGAAGAATGGGTAGAAAAAACTGGTGGTAAGGCAGCAGCACCGACAAGTTATCGAAATGAAAAAACTCGTGGTATGCAAGTACAAGTAGGTCGTTCTATTGGTAAGCATGATTTACTTGCTAATGTAACTTATGATAAGGCGTTTAATGATGCAGTATCAAAACGTCACGGTAAAGTTCAAAAAACTGTCACTAAACGTACTTCGTTATATGGATATGTACAAGATAAAATTCATGTAAATGATAATTTCGATATCACTCCAACACTCCGTTTTGTAAAATATGGAAACTATATTGTTAATGGTGTAAAATCCCAAGGTGGAGCTAGCCATGTAATAACACCAGCTTTAAATCTTCAATATAGCTTTGGTGATCATAATACAGTGTATGCTGGTTGGACAAAAGTAGTGCGTCCATTACGTAGCGGAGACTACACGTCTACTTATGGTGAGTTTAAAACGCCTTTACAAGATGAAAAAGGCAATGTGTATACTATTGGTTATCAAAAAGAGCTGAATAAGAAAACTGTGGTAGGTCTAAATTATAGCTTAACAGATATGAGTAATGCTATTGCTTCTTTCCCAATTCGTGTAGGAAATGAATTTGAAAGTACAGCGGTCAATGCGAAACAAAAGAAAACTGCTTTTAATGTAACAGTGGACCATAAAATCAATAAGTATTGGTCTGTAGGCGCTGCATATAGCCATTTGAAAGATAAATGGGGCGTTAAACCTGGATATGTTATAAAACCAGAGTGGGGTTATAACGATTCTGGTGATATTAATACAGGTATTAACAAATTGCGTCCGGCGAATCATTATACACTCAATGTAAATTATGATGCGGGTAAAGTATCCTCTGGATTATTGGTTAACTACTATACTGGTTCCAATATTGAAGCCTTTACTTCAAAACGTTTCGTAATCCTAGATTGGAACTTAAACTATGATGTAAATAAAGATTTAACAACATATGTAGCAGTAACAAACTTAACAAATGAAGCTTACGAAACAACAAGTAACTCTAATTATGGGCCAGGTAGCTCTGCAATGCCAGCACGTCAAGCTATGATTGGTGCTAAATACAAATTCTAATACTGATTCATGAAAGAGCTACCTTGGTAGCTCTTTCGTTTAGGTGAATAAATGAAAAAGTTATATATAACTGGATGTATGTTAGCTATCATATTAGGATTATACAGCGCACACCTACATGGTATGGAAGAGTTCGTTCCTATGCCTGAGTATGTGGAGAGTACTGTTATATCCCATGAAGTAGGACCTCGTACGGTAAATCAATTAACGAGTAAAGGCACGGATCAAGTGATTACCTATGAAGGGGAACCACGTCGCATCATGGGCGTTTGGCAAAGTTCGGTAGAAACGTTGCTTGCTTTAGGTGTAGGTGATCGTATGATCGCAGCTATAGGAGTGCCAGATAGTAAATATATAGCAGAAGAATATCGTGATGCTTACGAAAAGATTCCTTATAAAAGCATGGAAATTCCAGATGTAGAAACTACATTACTATGGGAACCAGATTTGCTTGTAGGCTGGTATTCTACCTTTCAGAAGAATAATTGGAAGAGTACAGATTTCTGGGCACAACGTGGGATTGATAGTTATATTTCAAGAGCATCCTATAAAAAATCTAAGAGGACAGTAGAGGGAGAATATCAATATATTCTTGATCTAGGAGCGATTGTCAATAGAGAAGAACGTGCACAGTCGTTGGTGAATCGAACTAAACGTGCAGTGGCAGAAGCAAGAGCCTATGGAGAAACACAGAACACGAAAGATACGGTTCTGATACTCGAAAATTCGGGACGCCAGTATCGTGTATATGATAAGGAAACATTAGCAGGAAATATGCTGGAAGAAATAGGAGGACATCTTATTTCTGAGGCAGGACAAACAATCAATGCAGAAGAGTTGATTCATTTAAATCCATCAGTTATCTTTTTAGTGCTAGTAGAAGAGGATTATGAACGGCAAGATGAACTCATAGACAATCTATATAAGAATCCTACACTACAACACGTAGATGCCATACGTAATCATCGAGTACATGGGGTTCCATTATTTATGGTATACAGCGCAGGCACTCGAGTTCATGATGGATTGAATCTTATGATTCACGGATTGTATCCTAATTTTACAGGAGGTATTCATGAGTAATCGAACACATACATTCACAGTGGTGGGTGTAGGAATTATACTCATAGCTCTATTGATTGCGGGTATGGCATGGTCTTTATTTTTAGGGACAGTCCATATTCCAGCACATACATTGTGGCAAGTAGTGGCATCAAAATTTGTCAATACCATTACGATTGAGGATCCACGGCAAGGGGCTTTGAACGATATTGTATGGATGTTGCGTATGCCACGGGTTATCTTGGCGGCTTTAGTCGGTGCAGGACTTGCTGTCAGTGGTGTCATTATGCAAGCCATTGTTAAAAATCCACTGGCAGATCCATATATTTTAGGCATTTCATCAGGTGCATCCACAGGGGCTACGGTAGCCATTTTAATGGGTGTAGGCATTGCCTTTGGTGAAGAATATGTGGGCATTATGGCTTTCATAGGGGCTATGGTTATATCGTTTGGAGTGCTTATTATTGCCAATATGGGCGGCCGTGCTAATGCAATCAAATTGTTATTAGCAGGTATGGCATTGAGCGCCGTTTGCAGTGCTTTTACGAGCATTATCGTATATTTCGCAAAGGATAAAGAAGGAATTCAAAACGTAGCTTTCTGGATGATGGGGAGTCTAGCAGGGGCTAATTGGGATTTGATTGGCATTATGCTATTTGTCATTCTATTGCCAATTGTATTCTTCTGGTTCCAAACACGCATTTTGAATTTGATGTTACTAGGTGATGAAGTGGCTATTACCCTTGGTGTAGATCTACATAGATATCGTCAATTATACCTTGTAATGAGTTCAATTATGATAGGCTTCGCCGTATATGCAGCAGGTATTATTGGATTCGTTGGGTTGCTGATTCCTCATATTGTACGTCAAGCCTTAGGTACAAATCATAAAGGATTAATTCCTATTTCTGCTTTGGGCGGTGCTTTGTTATTAGTAGTAGCAGACACGTTGAGTAGAACGATCATTCCTCACACGGAACTACCGATTGGTATCTTAATTTCTGTGATTGGTGCGCCAGCTTTTGTATACTTAATGATTAAGCAAACCTATGCGTTTGGAGGTAATTAATGAATTTACAAGTAGAACAAGTTGCCTTTGGCATTGGACAAACGCAAATCTTACAAGGTATAGATTTAGATGTGCAAGATCGTGAAATTGTAGGTCTAATTGGTCCTAATGGTAGTGGTAAAAGTACATTGTTGAAATGCATGTATCGTACATTACATCCTAATGCGGGACAAATTATGCTGAATGGTCGTGCCTTAGATGAACTTTCCTTCCGTGAAAGTGCCTTACAAATGGCTGTAGTGGCACAACATAATCAGTACCAATTTGATTTTACGGTGATGGATATTGTTCTTATGGGGCGTATGCCACATAAAAAATTACTTGAAGGAGATACACGAGAGGACTATACTATAGCTAGACGGGCCTTAGCACAGGTGGGGATGGACCATATGGAAACACGGAGTTTCTTGAGCCTTTCAGGGGGAGAACAACAACGTGTGATTTTGGCCAGAGCCTTAACACAAGAAAGCCCATGTCTGATTTTGGATGAACCAACGAATCATTTGGATATCAAGTACCAATTGGAAATGTTGGAAATCGTTCGAGATGCAGGGGTAACTGTATTGATGGCTGTTCATGATTTAAACTTGGCATCCCAATTTTGTCATTGTCTAGTAGCCTTAGAAAAAGGGCAAGTGGTCGGTACAGGGACGCCGAAAGAGTTGCTGACACCAGAGTTTATTCAAAACCTATATGGTGTACATAGTCGCATTGTGGAAGGTCCGACAGAAGATTCTATTCATATTATTTTTACGGAAACAGTGAAATAAGTATTTATATATAAGGAGGTATCACATGGAATTATTTGAATTATTTATTAAGGGTGGATATGTAATGTATCCATTGTTACTTTGTTCTTTCATTGCTGTGATTATTTTTGTTGAACGCTTGCGTTTCTACCGCTCTATGTTAGATGATGTAAATGTATTGCGTGAAAAGATTATCCCACTAGTACAACAAAGCAACTGGAAGGGCTTACAAGCTTTAAAAGAAACAAGCAAAGGTATGGCTACGCATGTCATTGCAGAAGCAGCTTGTGGTGGCAACAACAAAGAGCAACAAGAAAAATTGTTGGAAGCAGCAGCGATTAGTGAATCTGCAAAATTACGTCAATATTTAAACTACATCGAATCTATCGTAACAATGGCTCCTTTGTTGGGTTTGTTGGGTACAGTAACAGGTATGATTGGGTCTTTCAGTGTATTATCCATTTCTGAAGGGCAACCATTTGCCATCACTGGCGGCGTAGGGGAAGCCTTGATTGCTACAGCCACAGGCTTGATCGTGGCGATTATTGCTTTGATTTTACATACATACTTAGTGCAACAACAAGATATTTTGATTAGCCAAATCGAAGATGCAAGTGCTATGTATATGGCGGAATTGGCAGGTGACAACCATGCGGCTTAGATCCTTACGGACTACGTCTAAACCGAAACTCATGATTATTCCAATGATTGATATCATCTTCTTTTTGTTGGTATTCTTCATGATGAGTATGTTGACGATGGTCGTACAAAAATCTGTGCCAATTCAATTACCGCAAGCGGTGGCATCGAAAGTGGACTTGCAACGTAAAATTCCAATTACTGTAACAAGTAATGGACAAATCTATGTGGAAGCGCAACCGGTGACGCTAGATCAAATGATTCGTTACTTGCAAGCAGAAAAAGCGAAGGGCGATGACATGGTCGTTATCTTGCGTGGTGATGCGAAAGCGGAATATGGTGCATTTGTTGCTGTCTTAGACACGTTGAAACAAATGGGTATCGTGAAAGTATCCATTGCGACAGATAGTAAATAAGGAGGTACTATGGATAGACGATGGCGTATACCCGCAGTGATATCCGGACTGACGAATATAGGTCTTGTAGTACTTCTAGGCGTATTGGGTCATATCCAAACACCGACACCAGAATCGGATGAAATTGTAGAGGTGCAGTTGGTTCATGAGGACAAAGGTAGTGCAGGGCAACCGAGTGCAGGACCAGCGATTACAGCACCCCATACTGAAAAACGTGAAATTCCACCACCGATTACGAATCTAACCGATGCAGATGCAATTTTAGAACAAGTGAAAGCGGAAGCACCTAAAAATGTAGCGATTGTAGCACCACCATCAGCACTTCCAGGAACCACTGGAGGCGGTGGAGAAGGTACGGAACCTAGCGATGGAAATGGTAATGGTAACGGTAACGGAGATGGAGACGGCAAAGGTACTGGAGATGGTAACGGGGTAGACGGCAACGATGATGGAGTGATTGTCGATGCTGGTAGTTTATCTCTAGTCAGTGATGTAGAAGCACCGTACCCTCCTAAAATGCTCCGCCAAGGTAAAACAGGCACTGTGGTTGTTCAATTGGTAGTAGAAAAAGATGGTTCCGTTAGCTCTGTAGATATTATTGGAGGCAGCGGACAACCTGAATTTGAACAAGCGGTGATGCGCGTGGCGTATCAATGGACCTTTGTTCCAGCCACACGAAACGGCCGACCAGTTCGAGCCTATGCAACGAGAACCTATCGGTTTGCATTATAAAATTAAATAGATACGTTTATGCGTTACCATAAATGAAGTACATAGCGCCATATGGTTCTGACTACGTGTAGTTAGAATTGTATGGCGCTTTTAGTCACTATAGTAGTATTAGAAAAATTGTAGATGAACGTAATCAATACTAAAAAATATATACAACATAGTGTAATACTAGGAATTATAAACTTTCATAATCTGAAACTTGAAATTTAACATAATGTAGAGTTATACTTAATTTGGAACCTTATATGTGTAAGGTCTTATTTTATTTTTCGTATGGGCGTACGGAATACTTAAGGGAGGTATATTCATGAAATTTACAAAAAAAGGGGTGTCAGCAGCTTTGCTGGCTTGCGTAGCACTGACTACATTTAGTGGTGTACAAGCGGCATTTGATGAACATCTAGATAAGTATCAATTAGACCCTAAAGTCGTGAAGGGAGACCGTTCAAAGGATCAATTTGGGAATACTGTAACGGAACAATCCTATTATCGTACAGGTGGTGATGTGAAAGTTATTACTCGTGAAGAAATTGAAAAACGTCACTATACTGATTTAAGTGAAGCCATTAAACGTGTTCCCGGTGTAGCTATCCAAAGTCCCGGATATCGTGGTGGAGAATATGGATATAATTCACATAATAATAGTTTGACTATTAATGGTGATGCAAGAGTAATTATTCTTGTAGATGGTCGTCGCGTTGATAATATGACTAGTGAAAATATTGGCTCTATAAATGAAAATGGTAGCAAAAGTACTGGTGTAAATTTAGATCAAGTCATCAATATGAATGCTGTTGATAAAATTGAAGTTATCAAAGGACCTGGTGCTTCCGCGTATGGTTCAGATGCTACAGGTGGCGTCATTAATATTTTGACTCGTAAAGGAGTTGAAGGTGGTGGACAGGCTACATTAGATATTTCAACAGGTAGCTGGAAGCAGCATAAGTATGACTTCACCTATTTAGGCAGTGCGGGTAACGATAACTCTTTACATTATTTTGTAGGTCTTAATAAAATTACCTCTGGCGACACAAAGTTTGTGGATGGATATACAGGTCAATCTGCCACACTTGGTGGGTCTGAGTTTAAGGAAAAAGGTGCCAACTTACGAATCGATAAGGATTTTGATGATACCCATCGTTTAAGTATTTCCTATACCCATAAACAAGGTAAAGATGGTTATCCTGTATCAACACCTAATTTAAAATATTGGAATCAAAATGACTGGAATCGTATTATATTTGCCATAGGTGTGGGTAAATTAGATGATCAAGGCAAATTAATGATCAATCCGAATACAGGGAAATCTTATTACCTAAGAGGGGAGAATGTTATTCCTGGATTCCGTAATCTATTTGGGCTACACGGCATAGGTTTTAGTTCATATAATAAATTCCAAAATAATGACTTAGATGTAAAATATACCTTTGACCGTCAAGGAGATATGGAGAGCTTCGTAAGACTATATAATCAAAATCATAAATATTTAGGCTCTATGTTAGGTACCTGGGCGCTGCCAGGTAGTATAGACCAATTTCAAGCAGACTTTCCAGATGGTGTTAAGGATAAAGAGACGTTAAATAAGTGGATTAGTAAACACCTAGCTCCGTTTCCAGGAGGCAGTAAAAAGGCACTCGAAGAATGGGTAGCAAAAGTTGGAGGAAAAGCACCAGCTCCTACTTCCTATCAAAGTGAGAGAAATAGAGGGGTTCAACTACAAGTGGCTCGCTCATTAGGAAAACATGATGTGATTGGTAATGTTACCTATGATAAAGCGGCAAACTATCATATTAGCAATGGCGAAAAAGGCCATCGAGAAACCTTTGTAAAACGCAATTCTATCTATGGATATTTACAAGATAAAATTCATGTTAATGATCACTTTGATATTACACCAGCACTTCGGTTTGCTAAGTATACAGATTTTACAACGGAAACAAAAGAATCTCAAGGTGGTTCTACGCATGTCTTAACACCAGCATTAAACCTACAATATCGGTTTGCTGATCATAGCACTGTATATGCAGGATGGGTTCGCATTTTACGACCATTACATGCTAGTGATTATCAAGCGGTATATGGAGAAAATAATACGCCATTGCAAGATGAAAAAGGTAATGTCTTTACATTGGGATATCAAAAAGAGTTTGGCAAAAATACTACACTAGGAGCCCATTATAGTGTGATGAATATGTCTAATTCTATCGCGATAGTTCCTTTTGTAAGTGAAGAAGATGAGGAATATGCAGTAAATGCAAAACAAAAAAGAACATCTTTTAATGTTACCTTAGATCATAAGTTAAATGATCATTGGAATATTGGACTTGCCTATAGCCATTTAAAAGATGTTTGGTCCGCAAAACATGGTTATACTACTAAAGAAGGTTGGAGTTTTAATGATCCAGCAGATATTAACTCTGGTATTAATAATTTACGACCAGCTAATCATTATACGTTAAATCTTAATTATGATAGTGATAAATTCTCTTCTGGTCTGTTGATGAACTATTATACTGGTGCTAATACAGTAGGGTTTACGTCTAAACGATTCTTTGTAATTGATTGGAATGCAAATTACAATATCACTAAAGATATAACTACATATTTAGCCATTACAAATGTAACAAATGAAGCCTATGAAACAATGGCAGATTCTTACTTTGGTGCAGGTGGCGCTGCAATGCCGGGACGACAAGTCATGATAGGTGCTAAATATAATTTCTAATCATTGTAAAAGAGCTACAAATTGTAGCTCTTTTATTTAGGGGACAGAATGAAAAAAATATATATTTTTCTAGTTAGTAGCGTTATTTTAGCTAGTATATATACAGCATATTTGCAAGGAATAAACGAACTTATTCCTATGCCCAGGTATGTTGTTACTACGGAAGGAAGTAGTAAGACAAGTCCTCGTATTGTACAGCAATTGACAAGCAAAATTACTTACCAAGATATAGCCTATGATGATGAAAGTTATCGAATTATGGCGGTTTGGCAAAACTCAGTAGAAACTTTATTAGCATTAGGTATGGGAGATAGAATCATTGTAGCTATTGGGGTGCCTGATAGTAAATATATTTCAAAAGAGTATCGTGCAGAGTATGAAAAAATTCCTTATAAAAGTATGGAAGTTCCAGATGTGGAAAGTACTTTGTTATGGGAACCTGACTTAATAGTAGGTTGGTACACTACATTTCAAAAGGACAGGTTAAAAAGTACTGATTTTTGGATGAGCAGAGGAGTTCATACGTATATCGCAAGTTCATCAGCGGAGTCTTCTTTAGCTACTGTAGAAGGAGAATACCAATATATTTTGGATTTAGGAAATGTGGTCAATCGAAAAGAGAAAGCTGAAGAGATTGTTTATCGAATACAGCAATATGTGAAAGCAGCTAAAGAATATGGAGAAACACATCCTACACAGGATACAGTGATGATTATAGAACCTGCCGGACGACAGTTTGGTGTGTATGATGACGATACACTTGGTGGAAAGATGATAGAAGAGATTGGTGGTAATTTATTGGGCGATGTTGGGGAAACCATCAATATAGAAGAATTGATTGATTTAAACCCTTCTGTCATATTTGTAGTGTTACAAGAAGATGATTATGAACATCAAGATGAGATTATACAACGTTTATGTGATAATCTAGCATTGCAACATGTGGATGCAATTCGTAATCATCGGGTCTATGGGATCCCTTTGTTTATGGTCTATAGTGCAGGGGTCCGCATATATGATGGATTAGATATTATGATTCGTGGTTTGTATCCAAACTTTGAAAGTAAAGACTATAAATGAGTGAACTTTTACGTTCATAAACTACTAGCCTATCATCTAAAAAAGGTATATACTATGCCATGACATATAATGTAAAGGAGGCGTTATAATGGAAGTTGTTAGTCAAGAGGTAAAAAGTCGTTTTTTACGCTTGCAAATGAATTCTTTGATTGGTGTATGGATTGGATATGCAGCCTATTACTTAGTGCGTAGTAATTTTAATTTAGCGTTGCCGTATTTATCAGGCGAACTAGATTTAAGTAAAACGCAATTAGGTTTATTATCTAGCTGCTTATTGATTACATACGGACTTAGTAAAGGGTTCATGTCTGTATTGGCAGATAAAGCAAATCCGAAGTATTTTATGGCTATCGGTTTGACTTTATGCGTCATTTTGAATGTATTGATGGGATTTACTACACATTATTCCTTATTCATCGGACTCGTTATTTTATTAGGTTTATTCCAAGGAATGGGCGTAGGACCGTCAATCATTACAGTAGGCTATTGGTTTCCAAGATCTCAGCGGGGGCGTGCTAGTACGATTTGGAATATGTCCCACAATTTAGGTGGTGGCATTGTGGCACCTATCGTGGGTGTAGCGATTGGCTATTTAGGAACAGAGCACTGGAGAATCGGTACATTTGCAGTACCAGCTATCTTGGCCGCTATTTGTGTCTTATTAGTTTTGTATTTTGTTCGTAAGCGCCCAACCGAAGAAGGATTACCAACTGTAGAGGAAGTATTCCAAGAGGAAGCGGCAGGGCAAAAATCTGCTAAAATGGCAACGGGTAAACCAGAGAATATGAATGCATTCCAAGTGTTCTACAATTTTGTATTTAAAAATCCAAACTCTTGGTATTTGGTATTAATCGACGTATTCGTATACATGGTACGCTTTGGCATGATTACCTGGATTCCATTATACTTACTGAAAGTAAAAGGTTTTACAAAAACAGAGATGAGTGTAGCTTACATGTTATTTGAGTGGGCTGCTATTCCATCTACTATCTTGGCAGGCTACTTAGTAGATAAATACTTCAAAGGTCGCATTATGCAATTACCAATTTATTGCTTGGTGGTTATCTTTGCTTGTGTGATTGGATATATGAACTCTGATAGTATTTTGTGGGCCACTGTATTTGCTTGTATTACAGGATGCTTGATTTACATTCCACAATCTATGATTCCAGTACAAGCAATGGAAGTGATTCCAACCTTTGCCTTAGGATCTGCCGTAGGCTTGCGTGGTTTTATGAGTTACCTTGTGGGTAGTTCCTTAGGAACAACACTCTTTGGTTTCGTTGTAGACCATTGGGGCTGGGACATGGGTTTCTACACATTACTAGTGGGTGTAGTTCTTTGTATGTTCTCTTGCTACTTATCCAACAGAGGAGTACAAAAAATCTATGCAGCTGCTGATAAAGCATAAACAGATATTTCAATGCTAATAAAAGAATAGGTACTAGTAGAATGTGCTAGTGAAAGTTACGAAGGAAAGCCTAAGTATGGGCTTTCCTTTGTTGTGCATATGGTGAAATATGTTAGCTATAGATTTGTAAAATTTTCATAATAAGTATTTACATAGACAGTATGTGTCTATCGTGGATGATATGATAGAAGAGTAGTTATTGTTTTCTATGTAAAAGTAATTTATGAAAAGGAGTATGACATGGGACTATTAAATGACTTAAAAGAAGCTAAAGAGGTAGCAAAAAATTTAAAGAAAGAGTTTGATGCCAGCGAAGAAGGACAAGAAATAAAGAAAGATTTAAAACAGTTTATTCACGAATTTTTCTTTGGAAGACCAGATCAAACCTTGTTCCAAAGATTAAATGAATTTTTCATCCCTTTCATTGTATTTGTAGGGGCTTTATTTTATCTCCATCATTATACGGCTATTTTTGGATACACCGAAGCTAATGCAGCTAGGTTGGCACCGATTACACCTTGGGTGATTATGTCTGTGAATAATACGAACCCTAGTACTGAAAAATCATTATTAGATATGACAAAAACTAACTTTATATTTGGTCCAGGACGATTTGATATAGACTTATTAAAAGGTGGCGCCAAAACAGATGGAACTTGGGAGCAAACCGTGCAAAATACATCGGATTATTTTGTGGCTATCAAAGTGAAAGCTCATGGACGAGTAGATGCAGCACATAAAGTAGAAGATATTAGATACACTTTAATTCCACCAAATAGTTCTATTAGAATTAAAGGACTGTTCAATACAAAAGGTGGCAAACTAACATCCTTTGACCCGGAAGAAACAGAACTTGAATTCGTGAAAGAATACGATATGGAACAGGCACTGGAGAATATCAAGCATAATTTGAATAAATTAGATAAAAAGTAATAGTTGTAATGGCATAGCAGGCTAAATAGAAATCAGTATTTAATTAATATGGATGAATGTAGTTAGTTTTGAAAATAAGTATTGACTACATAGAAGAAATGTTTTTATACTTTTTGTAAGGATATGTATCAGATCCGGCATAGTTTTGTGATTTATGAGAAAATAGGAAGATTGGAGTTAGTATGTCTAAGGTAAAAGAAAAAATAAATCGTTATTTTGACGCAGCATTTCCTATTATTTTGTATAAAGTAATAGAAGAGGCGAAGGCAGTTGAACTTTTAAAAGAATTGGTACCTTCAAGACGTATCATAGAGTGGAGTACTAGTGAATGTAAGGATACTACTATTCCTGACTTGGATGATTACACATTAGATGGTATGTTAAGTATATTATATGAAGATGCCTCATTAGAACTGAGAAATTCGTTATTAATTATTAAAGATAGTGCATCGTTTATTGATAATCCAAGAGTAATTGGTTATTTGAAACAATTGGCACAAATGATTACTGATGGAGAAATTGAAGATTGTACAATCGTTATAGTAGGACAAAACATTAAGATTCCTGATGAGTTAGAGCTATATGTTAGTATTGTAGAAGAAGCTCCGTTAACGCATGAAGAAATTGCTAAGATAATAGAGCAATTTTGTACAGATTATGAGATTGTAGCGGATAAACAGTTGCAGTATATATTATCCAATGCGTTTAAAGGGCTTTGTGAATATGATATTATTAATATTTTAGCGTTAGCTTATGCGAATGATGGTGAACTGACAGAATCAGATATCGATTTAATTCTTGAGCATAAACGACAAATTGTACAGCGCACAAGCGTATTAGAAATGGTACCGTTAAAAGAATCTATTCGTGATATTGGTGGCTTAAATAGTCTGAAAGAATGGATTACAAAGAAAGAAAAGATTTTTAATAATATAGAAGCGGCAAAAGAATTTGGTGTAGATATTCCCAAAGGGGTATTAATCGCTGGTGTACCGGGTTGTGGTAAATCACTGAGTGCCAAAGCGATAGCTCATTTGTTTAAAGCGCCTTTATTACGGTTAGATATGGGCCGTATTATGGGAAAATACGTTGGTGAATCAGAAGAAAATATGAGAAAAGCAATTGCTCTTTCAGAGAGTATTGCACCTTGTGTGTTATGGATTGATGAAATAGAAAAAGCTTTATCAGGCGTTGGCGGAGAAGGTGGCAATGCAGATATTACCAATCGTTTATTAGGCTCTTTTTTAACGTGGTTGCAAGAAAAGAAAAGTCAAGTATTTGTAGTGATGACTGCTAATAAAATTGATAAATTACCACCTGAATTGATTCGAAAAGGAAGAATGGATGAGATCTTCTTTGTTGATTTACCAAATCAAGAAGAACGAACTAAAATTTTTGAAATTCATATTAACTCAAGAAGACCAAAGGATAGTGCCTCCATTCAACTAGATAAATTAGCGAAACAAACGGAAGGATATAGTGGCGCAGATATTGAAGGTGTTGTCAAGGAGGCCGTTGAAACCGCTTTTACAAATAATCGTAGTAGCATTACAACGGAAGATATTGAAACAGCTATTAGCAAGTCATATCCATTGAAAGAAATTATGAAAGAACAAATAGAAGCAATGGTGAAAATTTACAAAGAGAAAAAATTCAAAAGTGCTACATAAGGGGGAATTATGAAAGCAACAGATGTTAATGTAAGTGGCTTTCAAAGCATATTAAAGCGAGCTACAGAATCATGGGAGCAAGAGGCACCGCAAACAAAAGAGGAGTCGAAACGCTGGTTATCTGAATTTTATAGAAATGAAATGCCAGAATTAACGCAAGAAGAGGCTGATACTCAAGCTGAATTAGCAGTTACAGGACTGGAACGCTATCAAACCGCAAAGGTAAGCTTGGAAGAAAGTGAAAGTAAAGGTGTAAGTAGGCAAGGATGGCTGCAAACACAGTTTGATTCGGTATCGGCACAAATGGGGAAAGAACAGTTTGTTTCGTATTTAAGTGAAATAGATAGAACTCTAGATCAAGCAAATCAAGAAAGCATGAAAACGATTTTGACGCAGAGTGGTTCTATTAATCAGAATCCTAATTTAGATGGGTTTATTGCAGAAACAGAATTGGTTAATTCCTATAATACAAATGCTGCCTTACAAGATGGAGCCTATCGAGCTAGAGTATTGCAGCCTGAGGTAGGGCAAACATATGGTAAAAACTCTGTAGATATTTCTGTAGATAGTATGAGTACAGGTCAAAAAGGTGTGCAGCGGTATCAAGCTAAATTCGGTAAAGATTCTACTGCCACAGCGGATATGGTGCTAGATAAAGATTACAGGAATCAAAGGATTTTAGTGCCCAAAGGTCAAGGGCTTGAAGTTAAAAACAAATTAGGTAAAAAGACTGTTACAGAGTACATAGAAACTGCAGATGGAGTAAAAGGGAGTGCTCTGAGTAAAGCAGAAGTAAAGCGAAAACAAGAACTGGCTCAATCAGGAAAAGGGATTGAAGAACGAACTTGGAATGATTATGATGCTAAAGAGTTAACAAAATACATGGGCATGCAAATTGGATTAGCATCTGCCGCAGGTGGAGCGATGGGAGCAGGTATGCAAGTCTTAGGGGACCTTGTCAATGGAAATGATATAGAAGCCGACAAAGTCATGGAAACTGCTATTAAAACAGGTGCTGACACAGGGGCGAAAACTGCATTAACAGCAGCGTTAAAAGTGGGTACAGAAAAAGGCGTATTGCCAAACTTAGTGGGATCATCGACGGGTGTCTTAGGAGTTGTTAGCTCTATTTTAGTAGATAACACAAAAGTTATGTATGAACTAGGGAATGGTGATATTACTGCAATGCAAGCCATACATAAAATGGAGTCAAATACATACTCTGGAGTTGGTGGGTTCTTAGGTTGGGCCACAGGTGCGGAAATTGGTGCAACCATAGGCTCTATAGTACCGGGAATTGGAACACTCATTGGTGGTATTGTAGGAGCTATGGCTGGCTCCACCGTAGGAAAAATAGTCCATAAAGGAGTTACTACAGTTAGAAAGGTAGCTGTGAAGGCAGCAAAGGCTACTTGTAGTGCTATTGCATCTGTGGCAAAAGCAGTATGGAGTGGTGTAAAGTCCATTGCAAAAGCATTAAATCCGTTTAATTGGTTTTAAATATAAGGATTAAACATATGGGTAGAAAAATCAGATTTACATTAAAAAATACAGAAGGGAAAAGTATCACAACACTAGAAGAGCTGAGAACATATGGGGATTTAAAATGCGTGGTAGAGTCATTTTATACCCAAAAGTTGATGAGATGGCTTGAAGATCGTAAATATATAGAAGAACTTGAGTTATTATCTAATATTGATATTGATGATGTAGATTTTTTAGAAAAATTAGTTACGATTCTGGGTTTACAACGTGCTGATATAGTTTGTGATATTGATACAATAAAAAAAGAACAAGATAAGCTAGTAGCATTGAAAGAATATAAGAAGAATGTTCAAAACCGTGAAGATGCAAGAATCGCGGAGCTTTTGGAGAAAGCTTTTCTTGAGGGTGAGACAGAACTTTACAATACTTATCAATTAATGCTAAATAACCCTACTATGGAAGAACGGTATGTATATACTTATGATTTTTTGCAACTCAATGTAGACTTTTATAAGGTATGGAGCGTAAAACATAATTTCCCTATAGAATGGTACATTAAAGCATCTGAATTTGGAGATTCTAAGGCTAAACTAATACTGGGGTATTGTTACTTATGTGGAATAGAAGTAACTACTAATGAAAAGAGAGCTTTTGAACTATTTAATGATGCTTGTAATCTCGGGAGTTTGGAAGCATTAATTCAAGTAGGAGATTTATATGCAACAGGAACTGGGGTAAAAAAGGATGTAATGAAGGCGATAGAAATATATGAGAAGGCTTTAAAAGCTGGAGCGTCCTGCGTTGCAAATTCTTTAGGTGTTTGCTATATAAATGAAAATATTCAACTACAGAAAGGCCGGCAGTTAATTACTGATGCGGTTGAAGTTGGTAGTAGAACAGCATATTTTAGTTATGGTATTTGCTTAGCATATGGTATTGGTGGATTTGAAAAAAACATAGAAAAAGGAATTGAGTTTATAATACGATCTTCAGAATCGGAATATACAACGGCGCAATTTGAATTAGCCAATATGTATTATGAAGGTAATCTGGTTGTTCAAAATCATGAAAAATGCCTTTCATTAATGAAAAAAATAGGAGAAAAAAACTATTATGATGAAAAAATAGTGCTAGCTAGACGATATGTTGCAGATTTCTATAATTCTGGGATTGGAACTGAAATAAATTACAAAGAGGCAGTTAAATGGTATGAAAAATCCTTGGAAACTGGTATAGAGGAAAATAATCTATGTGCACTTTATAGACTTGGTTTATGCTATGAGGTAGGAAATGGAGTAGATAAAGATTATTATAAGGCAAAAGAATATTATCAAAGAGCTCTTGAAGAAGGCTATAAGGATGAGGAGGTAGCAGACGATATAATGCGAATTAATAGGAAAATAAGTGATAAGGAAGAATATGATCGAGTTATTAAGAAGGCTAGTGAAGTAGCTAAAGAGGTGACTGCTGAGCTATATAGGATTCATAATAGTTAATTTTATGGATGGTAAAGTCATATGAAGAGAAAAATAAAAGCTAAACTAATACTATCTCGTGATAGGGAGATAAATACGATTGAAGAGTTGCAAGAATATGGAGATATTGAGTTAATTGTATCGCATTTTTATTCTGGTAAGATATTGAATTGGCTACAAGTAAGAGGATATGGTTCCATTGCAGAGGAAGTCGAAAAGTTAGATATAAATGATGAGAATAACTTAGTATCATTAATGCATATCCTTTGTATTAATGAAGAAAGATATAGTCAAATTATTACGAAAGTAAAACATAGGGAAATCTATATTAAATCAATTGTAAACAAGGATACAATGAGATTATATGAACTTTCCCAAAAAGCAAAGTGCAATGGTTGGATGGATGTGTGTGATGTATATTACAATATGATTGAAGCTCCCAACTTAGAAGAAAATAAATTATATAATTTCAATTTTAAAGTTTCTTTTAGAGATTATTGGTATGCAGATCATAAACAATTTTCTGTAGAGTGGTATAAGAAAGCAAGTATGTTGGGCGATATTCATGCAATGGCTATCTACGGTATACTCCTATATTATGGGTATCATGGTAATGAAGATAGAAAATTAGGGTTAGATCTGATAAAGGAAGGCGCGGATGCAGGAATTGGACTATGTTTAAATGCGTTGGGATCATACTATGAAGGTAATGATAACATAAAAGCGTTTAATTATTACCAAAAATCATATGAAGTAGGGTATTGTAGTGGAATATTGAATTATGCAAGATGTTATGACGAGGGAATCGGAACATTAGTAGATAAAAAAAGAGGATTTGACTTATTTTCCGAAGGGGCTGAGAGTAATAATGCTGATTGTATAAACGCTTTAGGTTGGTATTATCAGTATGGTAAATTTGTTACTACAGCTACACCTGCTGAAACAGCATTTGAATACTATAAAAAAGCCGCTGATTTAGGCTCTTCTAAGGCTATGTATCGTGTTGGTAACCACTATATAAATGGAGATGGGGTTAGTGTTGATAATGCAGCTGGAGTTGCGATGTATGAGCGAGGAGCACGTTTACAGCATGGGAGCTGTTTAACAGCGTTAGGTCGCGCATATATTAACGGAGAAATTATTGAGAAGAATATAGCTAAAGGTCTTGAATATATTCATAAAGCTATGGAACAGAATAATCCTTGGTCATTTAATATGTATGGATGGTGTTATGATACGGGGACTGGAGTAGAGAAAAATCAATCTCTAGCGAGAGAATATTATTTAAAGGCGGCAAAATTAGGTGAAAGCCCAGCAATGTCTAATTTAGCATATTTATATGAGAAAGGACAGGGAGGGCCTGTGGACTTGGAAAAAGCTTTTAAATACTATCTTATGTCTGCTGAGAAGAATTATAAAAGAGGGATAGAAAATACTATACGGTGCTATAAAGAGGGTATTGGTGTATCGGTTAATATGGAAGAAGCAAGAAAGTGGGAAGAAAAGTTAAAAGAACTTAATTAGTGAAGCGGTTACGATATTTCTAAGGTGAAGAGATATATTACTAGTTATAGATTAATATGCATCTATTATCTTGAAGGAAAGTTGAATGATTTCAACTTTCCTTTTGCTATATATAGATAAAATTTGTCGCAGACTCCATAAAAATGTTAAAATAAATAAAAAGTTACATTCTAATCCATAAAATAATGAAGTATAGGGTATAATATGTTATAGATTCCATAAAATAATAAGAATTGATCTGGATTTGCAATAAAATCCATAATATAAAGGAGGAAACACATGAAGTTAATTGAACGAAAACAGTATTTAGACTTTCTGCGCAATCACTGGTACACGGATGCGATTATTGTTGTATCTGGTATCCGTCGTTGTGGTAAGTCAACGCTCTTTCAATTATATAAGGAAGAGTTGTTAGCTCAAGGTGTTCAGCCGGATCAGATTGTAAGTATTAACTTTGAAGATTTAGAGTATGAATATTTACAAGAGTATCGGACGTTGTATCAATATATTTTAGAACGACTCATTCCCAATCAAGAGATGTACATCTTTCTTGATGAAATACAGCATGTGCCTAATTTTGAAAAAGTGGTGGATAGTTTATATATAAAAGATAAGGTGAAGGTATACATCACTGGATCTAATGCATATTTTATGTCTTCTGAAATGGCTACGTTATTGTCGGGACGCTATGTGCAGCTAGATATGTTATCTCTTTCATTTAAAGAATTTTGTGAAGCCCATGGAAATGATGAGCACCCATCATTAGAGGAATCGTATCAAAAATATATTCAATATAGTTCCTTCCCAGGCACGTTAACATTAGGGGATAATCTGCCAATGATACTAGATTATTTACAGGGTATATTTAACACTATTGTATTGAAAGATATCATTACTCGCAGTAAAATTGGAGATCCACAATTATTGGAGAGTGTAGCTAGATATTTGTTTGCCAATATTGGGAGTCTGAGCAATCCAGCAAAGATTAAAAATTCGCTCATTAGTGCAGGCCGAAAAGTGGATGGTCGGACTATTGAGCGATATATATCATCGTTACAAGATGCGTTGTTAATGTATCAAGTCAATAGATATGATGTACGAGGAAAAGAAGTATTACAGCTGAATGCAAAATATTATGCAGCGGATGTAGCGTTAAAACAATTCTTGTTACCCAATCGTGGCGAGGATACAGGACATATATTAGAAAATATCGTATTTTTAGAACTCATACGTAGAGGGTACAAGGTCTATGTAGGTCATCTACAAAAAGGTGAGATAGATTTTATTGTCCAAAAACATGGTACCATCGAATATTACCAAGTAAGTCAAAGTGTATTAGATCCCTATACGTTAGAACGAGAGTTAAAGCCGTTAGAACAAATACAAGATCATTATCCTAAGTTCCTATTAACCTTCGATGTGATTAATAAGAATGCTAGTTATAATGGGATTCAACAGAGAAATGTATTAGAATGGTTATTAGACACTCCATCGTAAGATAACAAGGGCAGCTAATCGTATAGGGAGATACCAAAGTATAGTATCCTAGTGTGTATCATAAACTTATGTTAGGAGATACATACTATAAATAACAGTCGAAAAATCTCCCACAATATGGTATGCTAATTTATATATAATTATTTATTCAATAACAATAAAGGTGGATGCATATGAATGAATTAGTAGGTTTGATTTTAGCGGCCGGTAAAGGGACACGCATGAAATCTAAACTTCCGAAAGTATTGCACAAGGTAGCTGGTAAAGCGATGGTGGAACGTGTCTTAGAAGCGGCTCAATCTGTTGGGGCTAAGCGCAATGTGGTCATCGTTGGTTTTGGTGGCGATGATGTGAAAGCCTATTTAGGTGATCGTGCGGAATACGTCACACAATTAGAGCAAAAAGGCACAGGTCATGCGGTACAACAAGCAGAATCCGTATTGGGCAACCATGAAGGTCTCATCTTGTTGTTGTGCGGCGATACTCCATTAGTAACGCAAGAAACATTGGAACAATTGTTGGCGCACCACAAAGAAACAGGGGCGGCAGCCACAGTATTAACGGCATACATGGACAATCCATATGGGTACGGCCGTATCATTCGTAATGAATCCAAGTCCGTACAACGCATCGTGGAAGAAAAAGATGGCAAACTCGATGAATTAAAAGTGCATGAAGTGAACACAGGCATGTACATTTTCGACTCTAAAGAATTATGGCCTTGCTTAGAACAATTGTCAGATGACAATGCACAAGGTGAGCTATACATTACAGACGTGGTGAGCATCCTTGTAAAAGCAGGTAAAACGGTGAGCGCTTATATGACCATGGACAGCGACGAATCCCTAGGGGTCAATAGCCGTTTACAATTAGCACAAGCAGAATTGATTTTGCGGAATCGCACAAACTTGGCGTTAATGGAAGCTGGTGTTACCTTGGTGGATCCACATAGCACATACATTGCCCCAGAAGTAGTGGTGGGACCCGATACAATCATTTACCCCAATACGACATTAGAAGGTAACACAGTAGTAGGTACGAATAATATTTTGGGACCTAACACACGGTTGTCCAATGTAATAGTAGGCGATAATAACCACATCCATGATTCTTACGCCCATGATTGTGAAATCAAGAATGATACAGTGATTGGACCATTTGTTCATTTGCGCCCAGATACAGTACTTTCTGATAAGGTGAAAATCGGCAACTTCGTAGAAGTGAAAAATAGCGTGGTTGGTACAGGTACAAAACTTCCGCACTTGTCCTATATTGGCGACAGCGATGTAGGGGCCAAGGTGAATATCGGTTGTGGTACTATTACTGTCAACTACGATGGTAAGAAGAAACATCGTACCACAATTGAAGATGGCGTGTTTGTAGGTTGCAATTCCAACTTAGTAGCGCCTGTGACGATTGGTAGTGAAAGTTACGTAGCAGCTGGCTCTACCATAACGAAGGATGTACCAAGCCGTGGGTTGGCATTTGGACGGGCTCGCCAAGTGGTAAAAGAGAACTGGGTAACAGAGGATACTTTCAAAAAATAAAAATGTATGGAAATTTCATAAAATTGTTTACACAAAATTGAGAAAATGAAGTACAATATATAGAGAGCCTTTGTGCATCAAATTGTAAGTCAATTGTTTTAGAGGAGTAATGACATGGCATTAGAAGATGGTAAACGACTCAAAGTTTTTACAGGTAATGCAAATCCAGCATTAGCCAAAGAAATCTGTGATTATTTGGACCTCCCATTAGGCGAAGCATTTGTGGGACGCTTCAACAATGGGGAAGTACAAGTCATGATTGATGAAAGTGTACGTGGTAAAGACGTATTTATCGTGCAACCTACTAGCTATCCAGTAAATGATAATGTAGTGGAATTGTTCATCATGGCAGATGCATTAAAACGTGCATCCGCTCGTCATATCACAGCCGTTGTACCATATTATGGATATGCTCGCCAAGATAGAAAAACTCGTGGTAGAGAACCAATTACAGCAAAATTAATGGCAGACTTATTACAAACTGCTGGTGTTACTCGCCTTGTAACAGTAGACCTTCATGCAGGTCAGATTCAAGGTTTCTTTGATGTGCCAGTAGACCATTTAATGGGTGCGTCTATCATTGCAAACTATATTAATGAAAAGAAAATGGAAGATGTCATCGTTGTATCTCCAGACCTTGGTGGCGTAACACGTGCCCGTGATTTAGCGGACCGCATTGGTGCACCAATTGCGATTATCGAGAAAAAACGTCCACAACCAGGCGTTGCGAAAGTAATGAACTTAATTGGTGATGTACAAGGTAAAAATTGTATCATCATCGATGATATTGTAGATACTGCTGGATCTCTTGTGGAAGGTGCAAAAGCATTGCAAGAATTTGGCGCAAAATCTGTAACGGCTTGTGTAACACATGCAGTGCTAACAGATCCAGCTTGTGAACGTATTGCAAACTCCAATATTAAAGAGTTAATTGTAACAAATACAATCGATATTCCTGAAGAACGTCACTTGCCAAATATTACAGTCTTGTCCGTAGCTCCATTATTGGGAGAAGCGATTTTACGTATCTTTCAAGAAGAGTCTGTAAGCTCTTTATTCGATAAATAAGATGAAATTAATCGTCGGACTAGGAAATCCAGGCAGAGACTACGAGGGAACTCGCCATAATATCGGATTCATGGTGGTAGATGCTATTGCGGATGGTGTGAGCCATACACCATGGAGAGAAGATTATAAAGCAGAAATTTGCTCATGTACCATAGAGGGTGAAAAAGTGTTGTTGGTGAAGCCACAAACCTTTATGAACCTCAGCGGTGAGTCTGTAGGTCCCTTGATGCGATATTATAAACTCACACCTGAGGATGTATATGTTATTTATGACGACATGGATTTGCCGGTAGGTAAATTACGGATTCGACCAAATGGTAGTGCCGGTGGGCATAATGGTATCAAATCTATGATTAGCCATTTAGGAACAGATGGGTTTCCCCATTTTCGCTTTGGTATAGGTCGTCCTTTGCCAGAGTGGACCGTGGTGGACCATGTATTGTCGCGATTCCCAGAAGACCAACAGGATACTGTGCAAAAGGGAATTAAGGCTATGGTGAAAGCCGTATTAGGTTGTGTAGAAGTAGGTATCGATAAGGGTATGAATCTATATAATCCTAAAAAAGGGCGTCCCCGTTAACAGAGTGAGAAAACCAAAATAGAGCACTTGTTCTATTTTGGTTTTTATTATGCATATATCGTGTATATAAGGGTAGTTTTGATCAACTAGTGAATTACTTTTGGATTGTTATGCGAATTCAATCAAATAAATTCATTATATATGTCTTTTCATCTTGAAATTATGAAAATAAAAGTATATACTAGGTTTAGAGCAGTATAATTAGTATTTAATGTGAATCGTCTTTATTTTTACTTATTGTGAGGGAGGCATTATCATGAAAGGTAATAATTGGGGCGGCAAGCGGGCTGGTGCAGGTCGCAAAAAATCCTTATTTGAACGTAAAGGACGTACTTTCCGTTTGACTGATGCTGAATTTTTAGAAGTCAAACCATTAGTAGATGCAGTACGACGTCGTACTGAGGAAGCTATGTTAGCTACATTAGCAACTAAAAATAAAAAATAGTTGTACGTTCTTAATACTACTGAGTTTAATTAGCTAAGCGCTTTTGATTACAAGTTAGTATGGAAAATCGACTCCTTGTGGGGTCGATTTTTTTTGATTCTATAGAACTTACTTGACAATATCGAAAATTATCGTTATAATATTACATAGAATAGCAATATAGGCTGATGCTACGTAAGACTTGTATGCGAATAGATGCTTACTGTATACGCTCTTATGACGGTCTAGTCGCTATGGTGGTTCAACCCGACCACAGAAGGATCCAATTTTGGAAATGAATTCAAATAATTACTACACAAATGGAGGTTAGCAATGAGCTTAATTAAAAGTTTATCCAACCGCTTGTCTGTGCTAGGATATAGTGGTTACGAAATTTCACAAATTATCAATAGTGCAACGGGCGGTCAAGACATCAATGCTTTGACTGGTCAAGATTTACACCATGTGGCAAATACAATGGAACACTACGTACAAGCAGGTTCCCAATACGTTGCGGAATATAGTAAATAATTAAAAACTGCTACAGTTTGTAAGAAATTACAAATTGTAGCAGTTTTTTGGCTCTATAATAAATGTTGGGGTGACACCACTACGGTGTCACTTCCAACATTATTTTTTTGCAAAAAAATAAGCAT
>NZ_RQVC01000012.1:0-68568 GCF_003992085.1 Veillonella sp. CHU732 | reverse complement strand
AAAGAATAGCGCTAGCTATTTCCATAGCTAGCGCTAAAAGCTTTTACATGAGTAGCCCCCACATTTGACAAAGAGCCTTTATAAAAGGGCTTTAAAAGGGTATAGTTTGAGTTCGTTGGCTCCCGGTTGGAACCACTTTTCACGCTTTTTTGCGTGCGGTTGCAACCACTTTTTCGTGTTAGGAGATGGAAGTCAGGTATCATAGTTGTGTAGTTACTTTTAATACAGGCACATGCTGAATATGTGATAGTCCTATATAGTCTATAGAAATTATCAAAAATGAGTAAAATTAATGACTTCTATGACTATAAGTTATTTATTAAGGTGTACAAGGGAGCATTATTCGTAACTAGAAAGTATATCTCTATTATGTATACATGATACATGATATAATACAGGTATATCATATAAACAAAGCTTATACAGTAGATGCCTATGCATCTGATGTTGTATGAAAAGAGGTATACTATGAGAAAAGAACATGATTTTCTAGGTGAATTGGAATTAGCTGATGAGTTGTACTATGGTGTACAAACATTACGTGGTATTGAAAACTTTTTTATTACAGGAAAACAAATTGACTTAGATTTCGTAAAAGCTATGGCAATGGTAAAAAAAGCCTGTGCCTTGGCGAATATGAGTACTGGTCGTTTAGATGAAAAAATTGGTCAAGCCATCAGTCGTGCTGCCGATGAAGTGGTACGTGGAAATTTCAATGATCAATTCCCAGTGGATCCTATCCAAGGGGGAGCAGGGACTTCTTTCAATATGAACATGAATGAAGTATTGGCGAACCGTGCGTTGGAAATTTTAGGGTATGAAAAAGGTCAATACGACATTGTATCTCCAAATAATCATGTGAATATGGCACAATCTACAAATGATACATTCCCTACGGCCATTAAAGTATGTGCCATCATGAAAAGTAAACCTTTATTAATGGCACTTCGCCGTTTAGCGGATGAGCTAGATAAAAAAGCAGAAGAGTACAAAGAAATTTTAAAAATGGGGCGTACTCATTTACAAGATGCTGTGCCAATTACATTAGGTCAAGAAATGGGTGCCTATGCATCTGGCGTGCGTCGTGGCATTCGTCGTATTAAATCTGCTATGTTAGAAGCACATACAGTTAATATGGGTGCTACTGCTGTTGGTACTGGCTTAAATGCAGAACCTACGTATATTAAAGCTGTCGTAGATGAATTATCTCGTGTTGTAGGTGAACCGTTCATTACAGCGGATAACTTAATTGATGCGACCAATAATACAGATGTGTTTGCAGATATTTCCTCTGGCTTGAAAGTAACAGCCCTAGTATTGATTAAAATGGCTAACGATTTCCGGTTAATGGCATCTGGCCCTCGTTGCGGTATTGGTGAATTAAAATTACCTCCACGCCAACCAGGTTCTTCCATCATGCCGGGTAAAGTAAACCCAGTTATCGCGGAAGTATTGAACCAAACTTGTTACCAAGTCATCGGTAATGATTTGACCATTTCCCTTGGCGTAGAAAATGGACAGTTTGAATTGAATGTTATGGAGCCAGTCATTGCATATAACTTGTTCAATTCTATGTGTTACTTAAAAAATGCGGTAAACACATTTGTAGATAAATTGTTAGTTGACCTTGAAGTGGATAAAGAACAATGCGAATATTGGTTAGAACGTTCTGTTGGTATTGTCACAGCTTTGTTACCACATATTGGTTATGAAAATGCCTCTGCGTTAGCGAAAGAAGCCTTAGAAACTGATCGTAGCGTAAAAGAAATTATTCTAGAACAAGGATTGTTAACGAAAGAAGAAATGGATTATATCCTTTCTCCAAAAGAAATGACACGTCCTGGTATTGCTGGTCAAGATTTAGTAAAACATCCTGGAAACTAAATATGCACACGAAGAACTGCTTAGACATAGGCAGTTCTTTTTTTATGTATAAGAGTAGCAAATCTAGGTCGTTCGTGTGGTTGTACTTTAGTATGGCTATTTTAGATAGGATCTCTGTAATGAAAAAAAGGATGCTAGTATTGAGAAGGTCTGAGTCTGGTATGCGGATCAGCTTATACTCTGAGAGAGTGATAATATATAAATGTTTGATGTAACATAAAGTAGATGCTCAGTCCATACATTACTAACTGTGAGAGGCTCAATATATATAATGTTGCTATAACATATAATGAAAAATGTAGCATTTGTTTATAATATAGTTTATAACTATAATAGGTTATATATAAATCGAGAAAGAAATTCGCGTGCTTTAGTATATAATCCACCTAGGGTGGTGTATAATAAAGACATAAAGGAGTTTGATTATGAAGGTATATATAGCAGTGGCTATGGGAGGAGCTATTGGTGCCATGACGCGGTATGGCATTGGACAGTACATGGTCACTAAAGGTGCGCTGTATCCTTGGGGGACAGTACTAGTGAATATGATAGGTTCCATGCTAATTGGCTTAGGCATGGCATATATTGAAGGGCAACCCAATGTGTCACCTTGGGTTAAGCTGTTATGTATTACAGGTTTTTTAGGTGGGCTTACAACCTTTTCAACCTTTATCTTTGAAGGATATATGCTACAAGAAAAAGGTTTGTGGCATATGCTGTCCTACATGGGTGGACAGGTATTGGTTGGATATGGCCTATGCGGGCTGGCTTTCACCATTGGTAAACGAATGTGGGGATAATACGATGAAAGAAATACATGTAAAAGATGCAGTGGGGCAAGCACTTTGCCACGATATTGTGCGCATCGTCATTGGAGAAGTAAAAGATACACCATTTAAACGAGGACACATCATCGCTGATGAAGATGTGGATTTATTATTACAATTAGGAAAAGAGCATATTTATGTGATGGAAGAATCCGATTATAATTTGGTTCATGAGGAGCAAGTAGCAGAAGAATTATATCGTTTCTGTGAGCATCCATCTATCAGTCCTACACCGGTACAACAAGGCAAGATTGAAGCCTTGGCGAATCATGATGGTGTGTTGACTGTGGATGTGGAAGGCCTACATGAAATCAATAGTATTGGGGAATTAACCATTGTTACAAGATTACATGGCACACCTGTAAAAACGGGCCAACCGGTAGCAGGCATGCGATGTATTCCGCTGTTATTAGAAGCATGGCAGTTAGAGGAAGCGAAGCGGCTACGTGAAGGTAAGGGCCCTATCTTGCAAGTACACCCATTTGTGCGTAAGAAAATGGGTATTGTTACTACAGGTAGTGAAGTCTTTGCAGGGCGCATTCAAGATGCTTTCACAGCGGTTATTCAAGACCGTGTAGCGGACTATGGTGTGGAACTGGTAGCTCATGAAATTGTGCCAGATAATACAGATCAAATTGTAGAGGCCATAGACAAAGTAAAGTCCCAAGGAGCAGAGATTATATTCTGTACTGGTGGTATGAGCGTAGATCCTGATGATTTAACACCAGGTGCTATTGCACGTCGGGCTAAAGAAGTAGTGACCTATGGATTACCAGTATTGCCAGGTTCTATGGTGTGCATTGCTTATTTGGAAGATAATACCCCTGTGCTAGGCGTACCGGGGGGTGTTTTATATAACAATCCGAGTGCCTTTGATGTGATTACGCCGCGCTTATTAGCAGATGTGCGAATCACAAAAGAAGATTGTATTCGTATGGGGCATGGTGGCTTTCAATCAAAATAATTAGAATTTTGAGAAAAATTTGGTTGACAAAATCAAATCCCACCTATACAATAGGAATAAATTTAAGTATTTTATATATGAAGTCTAAGTAGAGGAGAATTATTATGGCTGTTGTAAAAAATGCAATCGACTTAATTGGAAACACACCAATATATCGAATCCCAGATACTAATGTATATGTAAAATTAGAAAAGTATAATGCTGGCGGCAGTGTAAAAGATCGTGCTGTCCTAGGTATGTTACAAGATGCAAAAGAAAAAGGCTTAATTAAAAATGATACAATCATCGTGGAAGCCACTAGTGGTAACACGGGTATTGCTTTAGCAATGTTAGGTGCTATGTTGTCCATCAAAACAATTATTATTATGCCTGAAAGTATGAGTAAAGAACGCCGCGAATTAATCAAAGCGTACGGTGCACAATTAATTTTAACGCCAAAAGAATTAGGCATGAAAGGTGCTCTTGGAAAAGCGCAAGAAATTCTTGATAACTATCCAAGTGCGGTAACACTAGGTCAATTTGTGAACCCAGCAAATCCAACGGCTCACTATGAAACAACGGCAAAAGAAATTTTACGTGATGTACCGAATGTAGGTATTTTCGTAGCAGGTATTGGCACAGGTGGTACTTTCACAGGTGTTACTAAAGCTTTGAAAGAGCAACATCCGTACATTAAAGCGGTTGCAGTAGAACCAGAAGGGTCTCCAGTGATTTCTCGAGGTACTGGCGGTGTTCATAAAATCCAAGGTCTTGGGGCTGGATTCATTCCAGAAAACTTCGACTCTTCCTTGATGGATGAAGTACAAACAGTCACTGATGAAGATGCTATCGAAGAAGTAGGTAACTTCATGCGAGAAACTGGTATTGGTATCGGCATTTCCTCCGCGGCGGCTATCTTGGTAGCTCGTCAATACGGTCGTAAATTCCCAGATGTGGACGTTGTCGTAGTAGCTCCAGATGGAGTAGAAAAATATCTATCTATGATTCAATTTGAAAGCGTAGATTGGATTCATTCTTAATCGATTGTGATACGAAAGATAGCATGGTCTAGGCCATGCTATCTCTGTATAGGGAGGTATTTATGAGAGAGGTATGGAATTCCATTCGATACAACATACAGCGCGTATTACAATCAGATCCAGCGGCTACCTCTTGGTTTATGGTGGTTTGGACATATCCTCATATAACAGCTTTATTTTGGCATTTTTTTGCGCATCGCCTGTACCGAAAAGGCTGGTTTACGTTAGCTCGGCGTGTGGCGTTACATGCACGTCGGGTAACGGGTATAGAGATTCATCCAGGAGCGCAAATTGGGAAAGGCTTATTTATTGACCATGGTATGGGAGTTGTCATTGGTGAAACGGCTATTGTAGGAGATAATGTGACGCTCTTTCATGGAGTGACTCTTGGAGGGATGGATTCTCGTAAGATAAAACGTCATCCTACGGTGGAAGATGATGTGCTCATTGGTGCTGGTACAAAGGTGCTAGGTGATATTACGGTGGGAAAAGGTTCAAAAATAGGTTGTAATCTGGTCATTAAGCGAGATGTTCCTAGAAATGTAATTATTTTTGAAACGGAACCTGACCATATTATCTATCGTCGTCCTAAAGTAGATCGTTTTGACAAAGGGTCCTATGTACCACGACGGCATGCATTGCCATTAGAGCCTAACGAGTTTACAGACCATATGGCGTGGCATATCTAGGAGGAACTATGAGAGAGTTGCGATTAGGCATTGTTCAATTAGCCACAGAAATTGAGCAAGTGGATAAAAATTTTGATATTCTAGCAGAAAAAGTGCGAGATGTAGCTAAGCAAGGAGTGGATGTAGTCGTATTGCCAGAAACATGGAATACAGGATTTATAACGGGTTCAAAGTTACATGCATTGGCAGATGAAGGTGGTCAACGGTCACAATCTTTGTTACAGGAATTAGCGCAATCAGAACATGTGAATATCTTTGGTGGATCAGTGGCTGTCAAAGAAGGAGATTCCAGCTACAATAGAACCTATGTGTTCAACCGCAAAGGGGAATTGTTATCTACGTATGATAAGATGCATGGCTTTAGTCCAGCTAAAGAAGATCAATATTTTACAGGTGGTACTGCTATCCACCAATTTGAATTTGATGGAGTACTTTGCTCTAGTGCCACTTGTTATGATATTCGTTTTCCTGAGCTAATTCGTAAATCTGCCTTACAAGGGATAGAACTATTCTTTTTACCCGCTCAGTGGCCAATGCTACGTTTGCATCATTGGTGCATATTGAATCAAGCGAGAGCAATAGAAAATCAAATGTATTTCTGTAGTGTTAATGGTTGTGGCACTATTGGTAAGTTACCAATGGCAGGTCACTCAATGGTAGTAGACCCGTGGGGAGAAGTGCTACTAGAATGTGATGAAACACCGCAAATACAAACCATTACTATCGATGTAGATACGGTGAAAGATATTCGGTCTAAAATCAATGTGTTCCGGGATCGGAAACCTAATTGCTATTAAAAAAATATCTATGCATTTTAGGAATATATAAAATTGTCCATAGGTATTGCCAAGATGTAATACCTATGGTATATTATATGAGTACTTAGTACACGGCCCCGTGGTGTAGCGGTTAACATGTCGCCCTGTCACGGCGAAGATCGTCGGTTCAAATCCGATCGGGGTCGCCATTTTTTTTACCTATTTTTAGGCATATTCATATATTTATATATATATTTGCCTCGGTAGCTCAGTCGGTAGAGCAACGGACTGAAAATCCGTGTGTCGGCAGTTCGATTCTGCCCTGAGGCACCATATACATATCCTCATGCGGATGTGGTGGAATGGCAGACACGCCATCTTGAGGGGGTGGTGAGCGTACGCTCGTATGGGTTCAAGTCCCATCATCCGCACCAAACGAGGGCCTATAGCTCAGGGGTAGAGCAACCGGCTCATAACCGGTCGGTCCCTGGTTCAAATCCAGGTGGGCCCACCATAAGAGACCATCTCACTTTGTGAGATGGTTTTTTTGTTATCTATAAGGGTTCATTGTATAATGAAAGCATGAGCTTTATAGTATTTCTAAGTAAGAAATTGCGTAGAAGATGTAATTAGAATGTGAGATAGACTATGGCACTTTCAAAACGATTAGAACAAGTATTGCATATGATTCCACAGTGTCAAACGGTGGCAGATGTGGGTACAGATCACGGGTATTTGGCGGTGGCTTGTATAGAAGCAGGCGTGGCTAAAGCGGTCATTGCCATTGATGTGAATCAAGGACCGTTAGAGTCTGCCAAAGGATTTGTGAAAGAACGAAAGTTAGAACAATCTATTGAATGCCGATTAGGAGATGGATTGGCAGCTACAAAACAGGGAGAAGTAGATTGTGCAGTGATTTGTGGCATGGGTGGAGAGTTGATGCAACACATCATCACGGTAGGACCAGAACTATTGGAAACCTATGTGCTGCAACCACAAAGCCATCGACGAGAGTTGAAACAATTTTTAGTAGATCAAGGATATGGCATTGTTCAAGAGAAATGTTTACTAGAGGGCAATCAATATTATGACATGTGGTTAGTACAACGAGGTGCTACTACCGTGTATAATGAGCTACCTAGAGAATCGATGTTATGGGAATATGGTGCTTTGTTACAACAAGAACAATCTGAAGTTTGGACACAGCACATACAACGTAGAGTGGAAACGTTGCAATCTATATTACAACATATGCGTGATACAGCGAAGTCTAGTGATGCGGTTCAGGTGATGGAACAAGAATTGCAAGCCTTACAAGGTATTTTACAATAGGTACAGGTGAAACTTTCACGATTAAAAGCTTAATTATCGATGAGTATGAAACTTTAGACTATACTTTGAGATAATGGATAGGAGGTATATATGGTTACTATGAAAGATATTGCTCAAGCCATTGAGCGCCAAGCTCCATTGCAGTTGCAAGAGTCTTGGGATAATTGCGGATTACAAGTGGGATCTATGAGTTCAACCGTGCAACGTGTGTTAACGGCATTAGATGTGACGTCAGAAGTAGTAGCAGAAGCGATAGAGGAACACGTAGATGTAATTGTGACACATCATCCGATGATTTTCAAAGGTATCAAATCTATCAACACGGATACGATGCAAGGAAAGATGATTGGAAATCTATTATGCCATGGTATTAATGTGTATAGTGCGCATACGAATTTAGATGTTACAGCTGGTGGTCTTAATGACGAGGTAGCTAGACGACTAGGGTTACAAGGTATACAAGGGCTAGAAGAAACAGGACGAGATGTAGCCTATAAGGTGGCTGTCTATGTGCCCGTTACGCATAGTGAACAACTTCGCCAAGCCATGGGTGATGTGGGGGCAGGTCATATCGGTATGTACAGTCATTGTAGTTTTTCTGTCGCTGGAGAAGGAAGGTTCTTGCCCTTAGAAGGGACGAATCCTTTCATCGGTCATGTGGGCTCTATCGAAACGGTGCAAGAAGAACGGATTGAGACGGTAGTCCCTAAGAAATTGCTAGGTGCAGTATTAGGTGCTATGGAACAGGTTCATCCTTATGAAGAAATTGCCTACGATATAGTAGCCTTAGAGAATGCCTGTGATGCACACTATATTGGTCGCATTGGTAATTTACCACAACCACTATCGATAGAGGACTTCAAAGAAGTATTGCAATCTGTATTCCCTCACAGTCAATTGCGTTGGGGTGGGGCTAAGCCATCATCCATTCAGCGCATTGGTCTATGCACAGGTAGTGGAGCAGAGTTCATTAAAATAGCAGCCAAGAAAAAAGCGGATGTGTATATCACTGGGGATGTGAAATACCATGATATGCAACTAGCAAAAGAATTAGGAATCACAGTAGTGGATGCAGGTCATTATGGTACAGAATACATGAGTCAAACACTATTAAAACAAATGATAGAAAAGAGTTTTACAGCAGATGAAGTAGAAGTCATAGAAAGTAATGTACAAAGAGATTTTTTCTTTAAAGTCTGAGCACTTTCGGTTATAATAAAAGGAAGAGCTATTGACCACACGAGTGGTCTATGCTAGACTTAAACAGTAAGTATGAAAGGCGATTGCAAGTCTCTTGACTTGAGGAAAGTCCGAGCTCCATAGGGCAGGATGCCGGCTAACGGCCGGCGTGGGTGACCATAGGGAATAGTGCCACAGAAAAGTAAACCGCCACCTTCGGGTGGTAAGGGTGGAACGGTCGCGGTAAGAGCGCACCAGGTACATGGTAACATGTATGCTCGGTAAACCCCATCCGGAGCAAGGCCGAATAGGAAAGGGTTAAGGGTTGCCCGCCTACCTTTCGGGTTGTGCCGCTTGAGCGTATAGGCAACTATGCGCCTAGAAAGATAATCGCCACTGCGAAAGCAGGACAGAACTCGGCTTATTGATTGCTTGCTCAAAACCGCTCTTCGGAGCGGTTTTGTTATTGTAGGAGGTATCGTTATGAAATTAGAATCCATTAAAACCTATGAAGAGTTTAAATCCATTGTCAAAGGCGATGATGAAATCGTACTAGCTTGTTTTACCGCAGAATGGTGTGATCCATGCAAGCTGATGAAAGAAGAATTAGATGTGTTACACGATGAACTACAAGGTGTAGCACGCATGATTGCTATCGATATTGACGAATCGAAAGAGATTGTCTTAAAAGAAGATGTACAAGGGGTACCAACGATTATTTGCTATAAAAAAGGAAAACAAAAAGATCGTATCGGTGGCTATAAAAAAGCAGCCTCTGTACGTAAGTTATTGAAACTATAAATAGAGGATATAAAAATATTTTTACAAATTAGTGATTAAAATTCTATAGTAGGAATACCTTTCATGGTATACTATGGATGTATATTCATTTATATAGACGCTATAAAGTTATTGCAAGAAAGGGGCTTTTTTGTGAAAGAATCATTGAATAGTCTTTGGAATTTATTCCAAGAACGTAAATTAAGCCGACGTACGTTTATGAAATCCTGCGTAGCGTTAACCGCTATTTTAGGATTGCCACCAGCATTGACAAATAAAGTCGTAGCAGCGGCAGAAACAAAAGAATTACCTACGGTGATTTGGTTGCATGGTCATGAATGTACAGGGTGTGACGAATCTTTTATTCGCTCCACATCGCCTTTCGCATCTGATGTGATTTTAAATATGATTGCCTTAGAGTATGATGATACTTTAGCTGCTGCAGCAGGGGAACCATTTGAACATCATTTACATCACTTGTTAGAAAGTAAAAAAGGTAAGTATGTATTGGCTGTTGAAGGTGGCGTTCCATTGGATGAAAATGGATCCTACTGCCAAGTTGGTGGACGTCCATTTGTAGATGTATTGAAAGAATGCGCTGAGGGTGCTGCTTTCATCATCGAATATGGCTCTTGTGCAGCTTGGGGCGGTATTCAAGCGGCGAAACCGAACCCAACCAATACAGTATCTGTATCCTCTATTGTAAAAGGTAAAAAAATTATTAAAGTACCTGGATGTCCTCCGATTCCAGAGGTCATGACGGGTGTGATTATGCATTATGCTTTATTTGGTGAAATTCCACCTCTTGACGTAGAAGGAAGACCAAAACAATTCTATGGCAATCGTATCCATGATACATGCTATCGTCGTCCTTTCTTTGATTCTGGATTATTCGTGGAACATTTTGATGATGATGCATCGAAAGCTGGTTGGTGCCTATATAAAGTAGGTTGTCGTGGACCAGAAACATATAACTCTTGTGGCAATTTGCGTTGGTGGAATGGGTTGTCCTATCCAATTCAATCTGGACATGGTTGTATTGGTTGCTCTGAAAAGGGATTCTGGGACAATGATAACTTTTACCAACGATTGCCTCATATTCATACCCCAAATACCATCACTGATGTGGATACATTAGGTACAGTAGCAGGATTTGGCGCATTTGGTGCTGTAGTGGCTCATGGTGGTATTACCTTAGCAAAACATAAATATGATTCTATCCAAGAAGAGAAAAAATATTTAGCTGAACAAGAAGCAAAACAAAAAGAAGCGGAACAGAAAGGTAGTGACCAATAATGAAACGAGTTGTAGTCGATCCAGTGACCCGTATTGAAGGTCACTTACGTGTAGAAGTTAGTGTTGATGAATCCACAGGTAAAGTGCAAGATGCTCTATCTAGTGGTACGGCTTGGCGTGGTATTGAATTAGTAGCTAAAAATCGCGATCCTCGTGACGTATGGGCCTTTGTACAACGCATATGTGGCGTATGTACTTCTACGCATGCCTTAGCATCCCTTCGTGCTGTGGAAGATGCATTGGGAATTCAAATTCCTAAGAATGCAAACTATATTCGAAATATTATGCATAGTTGTTTAGATACACACGATCATATTGTGCATTTTTATCACTTGCATGCTCTTGACTGGGTAAGCCCAGTAGAGGCGTTGAAAGCAGATCCTAAGAAAACTGCAGAATTGCAACAACAAGTATTGGATACATACAATGTGAGTGGATTACAACCAAAAGATTTGGAATCTGCTACATCTGCATACCCTAAGGAGTTCCCTAAAGGAAATGCTACGTATTATGCAGCGATCCAAACAAAAGTGAAAAAAATTGTAGAAAGTGGTCAATTAGGTATTTTCTCCGCCCAATGGTGGGATCATCCAGACTATCAATTATTACCTCCAGAAGTGCATTTGATGGCCATTTCTCACTATTTGACAATCTTGGATCGTCAACGTGATATTGTAACGCCACATGTTATCTTTGGTGGTAAAAATCCACATCCTCATTACATCGTAGGTGGTATGCCATGCTCCATTTCCATGGACGATATGAATGCACCTGTGAATGCAGCTCGTTTGGCAAGTGTGGATGAATCTATTTCCTTGGCAAAAGATTTAGTGAATTATTTCTACTTGCCTGACTTATTAGCGATTGGTCATTTATATGTAAAAGCTGGTATGGTTGATGGTGGGGGCTTAGCAAAAAAACGTGTCCTTGCTTACGGTGGCTATCCAGATGATGCATATACAGGTATAAAAGATGGAGACTTCTTTAAAAAGTCTCTTGTTCGTGCTAATGGAGTAGTAGAAAACTTTGAACTTGGTTGGGAAAAAGCAACATTTACAGCTTTAGAAGGTGAAGACTTGATGAATCCAGACTTCTTGTCTGAAGAAATCAATCACTCTTGGTTTGAATATCCAAATGGTGAAACATCCTTGCATCCAATAAAAGGGGTAACGACACCAGCTTTCACAGGGCCTAAGACGGGAACAAATAAAAAATGGGAATTCTTGGATGAAGAGAAAAAATATTCTTGGATTAAATCCCCTACATTCAAAGGAAAAGCCTGCGAAGTGGGCCCATTGGCAAAATATATCGTTGTCTATGTAAAAGTAAAACAAGGCATCATCAAAGACCCAACTTGGGCTGAGAAAATGATGGTGGACCAAATTGATGCCGTATCTAAAGTGCTAGGGGTACCAGCACATGTGTGGATGTGTTCCACAGTGGGCCGTACAGCAGCTCGTGGTTTAGATGCACAAGTGGCAGCTAACTTGAGCCAACATTTCTATAATCGCTTGATTGAAAATATCAAAACTGGTGATACTGTTGTGGCGGATACTCGTAAATTCGATCCTAATTCTTGGCCAAAAGAGGCAAAAGGTGTAGGTTTATTAGATGCACCACGTGGTGGTTTAGGACATTGGTGTGTCATCAAAGATGGTCGTGTAGACAATTATCAATGTATCGTGCCAACGACATGGAATGCATGCCCTAAAACGATTGCTGGCGAACATGGTGCATACGAATCTAATATGATAGACACTAAAGTCAAAGTGGCGGATAAGCCATTAGAAATTTTAAAAGGTATACATTCCTTTGACCCTTGTTTGGCATGTGCTACACACTTGTACAATAAAAAAGGTGAAAAAATAGTGTCTGTGAATACAGATGCCCTATGTAAATAGGGAGGAGGCGCATCTATGTTACCATTAAATAAAAAGCCTTATCGTGTATTTAGTTTATGGCTCCGCATTTTCCATTGGACTATGGTTCTCTGTGTAACGGCTCTATTCTGGACAGGCTTATACATTGGGAATCCAGGTTTCCAAGCTACACCAGGTAGTGTGGAACCGACAATCGCAGTGGGCGGTTGGTTCTCTATGGAAATGATTCGTAAAATTCACTTTATCGCAGCATTTATCCTAATTGCTGCACTCATATTCCGTATTTATGGTGGAATTCGATATCGTGGCGATAGATTGTTTCCTAGATTTCATAAAAAGTCGTATTGGATTGGTCTGTGGGACACAATTAAGCACTATCTAATGTTACCACAGCAACGAGAGCATCGTTTCTTGCGTAATTCTATGGCTCGTACTAGTTATTTAGGAGTATATGTGATGTTGTTCCTAGAAATTTGTACAGGTCTTGCTATGTTTGCACAAGTGTATCCTAATACGTGGATTGCACAAATTTTTAACCCTGTAAATTTATTGTTTACAGAGTATGAAGTGCATATGATTCATCACTACATTGCTTGGGGATTTTTGTTATTTACAATTATACATGTGTATATGGCATTCCGCGAAGATGTTATGGAAGAATCTGGGGAAGTATCCAGTATGGTTTCAGGGATGAAATTCTACCCTACGGATCCAGAAGATATAGAGGACTTATATGGACCAAATAAAAAATAATCCCATCGTACTATTAGGGGTAGGCAATATTTTGCTTACTGATGAGGGATTCGGTGTCCATGTGGTGAACCAATTACGGGAGGATTATATATTTAATCCTCCTATTACCATTTTAGATGGGGGAACTATGGGCATGGAATTGCTTACCTATATGCGAGGTATGACAAAATTGTTGTTAGTAGATGCTATCAATGGTGGTGAGGCACCGGGCACAGTATACGAGTTTCCTCATGAGGAAATGAATAGTTATTTTACAGAAGCTATTTCTGTACATGAAGTAGGGATGCAAGATATTTTACGTATCCGTGCGTTACAAGAAGATCCTTTAGAAGATGCCGTTGTCATCGGTGTAGAACCTGAAAGTTTAGAATTAGGCCTTACCTTAAGCAATTCCACACAAGCTGCGGTAGCAGAAGTGAAAGAACGGGTACTGAGGGTGTTATCTAATTGGCATGTAACGGCTACCCCTGTGAATGAAAAAAAGGCATAGGATGCTACACAATATGAAACTGTAATGATAAGATAAGGAGTTTCTATGCAAAATGAATTTGGCCGTGTAAAAGCGGTGTTTCAAGAATTGAAAAATGCTATGCAGCACTTGCGTCAAACAGGAGAAACCTATACGATTTATGTGGAAAATACAGGTCTCACTATGGAAGAGCAAGTGGAAGTATTGGAAACATTGGGACGTGGTGATGTGACGATCCATCTGAAAGATACAGATCAACCGGTAGAGTGGTATGAGTCTACTATCCGTGGTGTTTGGATTGGTACTTTTCGTAATGGTCGAGATGAAGCCATTCTCTATACCATCGAGGTGTGTCGTTATCCAGAACTAGCGGGCGCTTATGACGAAGATATCATTGGTGGGGAAGCAGACTTACAAGAATGGATTGAAGCAGCTGACCTGTAATTGGTAAGCTTGTCTATAAAAAATGTTACATCTATAAGCTGTTTATGGGTATCTTCTATATCAATAAATCATAGCTAACATTATTTTTAAAAGAAAACATATAAAAAAGTATAGATAAAACTCTTTCATTATATTTTAGTGAGAGAGTTTTTCATTTGTAAACATAATATTTTATGCTTAAACATAGTAGAATTTAGTAGGAAATAACGTATTGATAAGATTAAATATATGTGTATTTTAAATGGTTTATAAAGGGTGGATATTTGTCCACACAGGGGCTGGACTATAAGATTTAGAAGTACCTTAGAAATAGAGAACTATATGCATTTTTCAATAAATGATAATAGATTCTATCATAATAAACAGTTATAGCACCTATTCTTAAAGAATTGAAAAAGATAGTTCATGGTGTTACAATAATACACAAGAGAAAGGTCTCTGTTTTAAGTTGAGGAGGGATTACTTTGCGTAACATTCACGTTGAGAAAGTAACAGAAAAGGTAGCAGAATTATGTATGAATGCAGCATATCATCTTCCAAAAGATATGTACAATGCATTGAAAAAAGGCTATGAGTGTGAGAAATCTCCAGTAGGTAAAGGGGTATTGGATCAAATCATTAAAAATGCGGAAATCGCTGATGCTGAAGATCGTCCAATCTGCCAAGATACTGGTCTTACAATCGTATTCTTAGAAGTTGGTCAAGATGTACACTTCGAAGGTGGAGATCTTGAAGAAGCTGTTCAAGCTGGTGTAGCAAAAGGTTATGTGGACGGATATCTTCGTAAATCCGTAGTAGCTGAACCTTTGTTCAACCGTGTAAACACTAAAAATAACACTCCAGCAGTTATTTACACTAAAATTGTTCCAGGCGACAAAGTTGACATTAATGTAGAGTTAAAAGGCTTTGGTTCTGAAAACAAATCTGGCGTAAAAATGTTGGTTCCTGCTGATGGCGTTGAAGGCGTTAAAAAAGCAGTTCTTGAAATCGTTAAAAAAGCTGGCCCTAACCCATGCCCTCCAATGGTACTAGGTATTGGTATCGGTGGTACTATGGACTACGCAGCATTTCTTTCCAAAAAAGCTCTTCTTCGCTCTGTAGAAGAACGTAATGCACATCCTGAATATGCAAAATTGGAAGAAGAAATCAATGCAATGGTTAACAAAACTGGTATCGGACCTCAATTAGGTGGTACTACAACAGCAGTTTCCGTTAATATCGAGTGGGCAGCAACACATATCGCTGGTCTTCCTGTAGCAGTAACTATTTGCTGCCACGCTAGCCGTCATGCTCACGGTGAAGTTTAAGAGGGGGAATAACCATGGCAGAACAAATTCGTATTCAAACACCTTTAACAGAAGAACAATCCCGTAAATTAAAAGCTGGTGATATGGTTCTTATTTCTGGTAAAATCTACAGTGCTCGTGACGCTGCTCATAAAGTAATGACTGAAGCATTAGCACGTGGCGAAGAATTACCAATCGATTGGCATGACAAAATCGTTTACTATTTAGGACCAAGCCCAGCTAAACCAGGAGACCCAATCGGTTCCGCTGGTCCTACAACATCTGGTCGTATGGATGCTTACACACCAACAATGCTTGATCAAGGTATCAAAGGCATGATCGGTAAAGGTTCCCGTAAACCAGAAGTTATCGAATCCATGAAGAAAAATGGCGTAACTTACTTTGCAGCCGTTGGTGGTGCAGCAGCTTTAATTGCTAAATCCATTAAAAAATATGATGTTATCGCTTATGCTGACTTAGGTCCAGAAGCTTTGGCAGAATTAACAGTAGAAGATTTCCCTGCAATCGTTGTTATCGATAGCGAAGGAAACGATTTCTACGAAATCGGTCAAGCTCCATACCGCGAAGACGTTTAATTAATCACTAAGAGGCTCCCTTTAGGGAGCCTCTTTTGGTATTATTATGTGTTAAAGAGGAGAATAGAGATAACAGAATCTAGCTTTTTCATCTTTTATATAAAAAGATTGTGATATAATACAGGTAGGTTAGTATATAACTAGAAAGGAGAGATTATGATAGGACTTATAGTAAGTGGTATTATTTTGCTCCTCATCGAAATGATGATACCTGGATTTGGCATTTTTGGTCTAACAGGCTTATTGCTATTTCTCTGGGGTATTTACGATTGGATGGGTGGAGGCCCTATGGCATTGATCATGGTCACAGTGCTTTCAGTGATAGGCGTACTCTTGTTATGGTGGATTGTGTCGATTTTTCCTAAAACACGGTTAGGAGAGCGATTGACATTACGGTTGCAATCTACGAAGGAAAAAGGCTATGCTAGTCATCCTGACCCTAATCGTTGGTTAGGTAAGATTGGAGAAGCCAAAACGGTATTACGGCCAGCAGGAACCATTGTGGTGGAAGGAACATTCCTCGATGTTGTTACTGATGGCGAATTTTATGAACCTGGTACAGAGGTGAAGATTATTTCTGTCACTGGTGGTCGCATCGTAGTGAGAACTACAAATAGATAGGAGGACATATGGAAACAATTATTGGAACGCTGGGATTTATCATTTTTCCGATTATTCTTATTATCGGCATTTCTTTATTCTTACACTTCGTCCCATTAGGACTTTGGGTATCTGCGCTAGCAGCGGGCGTGAAGGTCAGCATTATGACTTTGATTGGTATGCGCTTACGTCGTGTATCTCCGTCCCAAATCGTACTTCCTTTGGTGAAAGCCAATAAAGCTGGCTTAGATGTGACGGTAGATCAATTAGAAGCCCATTATTTAGCAGGTGGTGATGTAGACCGTGTGGTTGATGCATTGATTGCAGCAGAACGTGCTACTATGGAGTTAACATTTGAACGATCTGCAGCCATTGATTTGGCAGGTCGTGACGTATTAGAAGCGGTACAAATGTCGGTTAATCCAAAAGTGATTGAAACACCGATTATTTCTGCAGTAGCTAAAAATGGTATTGAACTAAAAGTTCGTGCGCGTGTGACGGTACGTGCTAATATTGATCGTTTAGTTGGTGGTGCTGGAGAAGCAACAATTATTGCCCGTGTTGGGGAAGGTATTGTTACTACTGTAGGTTCTTCTGAAGAGCATACAGACGTGTTGGAAAATCCAGACCATATTTCTCGTACTGTATTGAATAAAGGCTTAGATGCAGGGACAGCTTTTGAAATCTTATCCATCGATATTGCTGACGTAGATGTAGGACGTAATATTGGCGCCCAATTGATGACAGATCAAGCGGAAGCAGACAAAAAAATTGCCCAAGCTCAAGCAGAAAAACGTCGAGCTATGGCGGTGGCACAAGAACAAGAAATGCGTGCCCATACCCAAGAAATGCAAGCAAAGGTAGTAGAAGCTCAAGCAGAAGTACCAAAAGCGTTATCCCAAGCGTTACGTGAGGGTAATTTGGGTGTTATGGATTACTATTCGATGAACAATATTATGGCGGACACTAAAATGCGTGAAAGCATTTCTGAAGGTGATTATGCATCTACCATCGATGGTAAAGGTACACATGAATAAGGTGGAGGAGGTATCCAATTATGGAAATAGGGATACTCATACTGATTATTTTAGGGTCCTTTATATTTAAAAAAGGAAACTCTAAAGAGGAGTTGCCACAAAAACCAGTTCCGAGTAAAGATATGACTTGGGAGGAAATGGAAGAATACTATGGGATTACATTGTCACGGGACCCAGAGGAATCTGTGAATATAGAGTCTGATGCAGCGGTGGAAACCACTGCTAAAAGGGTTGTGATTACAAGTAATCCGGTGGATGTAGATAGTTATGAGAAGTCAGTAGATTCACTGAGATATGATGCAGAGGAAATGCGTGCTACAGTCCATGAACGAATAGAGGCTATACCAAAGGATTCTGCAAGAATATCTGTGGAAGAAGTGCGTAAAGACGGATCTAGTTATTCTAGGGCTTCAAGGGACAAATCCTTACGGTTAACAGCTAGGCATGGAATGGTGTGGTCTATGATTTTAGAAACACCAAAAGGGGCTCGTATGTTAGGTCCTTATCGTCGATAGTATGTTAGTAGAATCGATAGGTAATACCCAGATCTAATGATGTGATTGTACTTATACATCCTCTGTGTAGATGTATTGGCTATCAGATATACACTAATGTATATATTATCTTTAAAAATGAGCTATCAAGTTGGGAATGTCCCTTTATGATAGCTCATTTTGTATATGTTACAAGAAATTTACAATTACACTCTATACTCTATACTAAATATTGGGTTATACTGAAACTAGATTTAATAGTATCATTAATTATTTAGATATATATATTAAAAGCGACTCTACTGTGTAGAGTCGCTTGTATTGATTATAAAGTTTTAATATCTGTTTCTTCTAAGGAAGCAACGATAGCATTAGCTAATTCTTCAAACAATGGTAATTGTTCATCGTGTAATGCACCTTTAATATCTAGTGGAGTACCAACGATTTCCATATTTTTGAACTCATTTGTGAAGTATTCAACCATACGTTTCATTGCGCCAGATGCCCAAGAGTGGTTACCTACGATAGATACTTTATGGTTATGGAAGTTTAATGCATGTAATTCATGTAATAAGTTTTCCATAGTCAAGTATAAACCTAAGTTGTAGGTTGGTGCCATACATACTAAATGACTATATTTCCATGCATCAGAGATGATGTAAGATGGATTTGTTTTAGATACGTCATAAATACGGATATCTGTTACACCGCGTAAGGATAACAATTTTGCTAATTGTTGTGCCATTTCAGCTGTGTTGCCATACATGGAACCGAAGGCGATGACAACCCCTTTTTTCTCAGCATTGTATGTGCTCCAGTGCATATATTTGTTAAGAATGTAAGAGATTGTATCAGGAGTTCTCCAGATTGGTCCATGAAGCGGTGCGATGATTTTTACATCTAAAGCAGATGCTTTTTTCAATGCGTTTTGTACTTGTGCACCATATTTACCTACGATATTTGTGTAGTAACGACGGGCTTCATCTTCGTATACACGATCAAAATCTAATTGATCAGCGAAGATATTGCCGTTGATTGTACCGAAGGTACCAAATGCATCAGCGGAGAACAATGTACCAGTAGTAGATTCAAAGGTACAAGTTACTTCTGGCCAGTGCACCATTGGCATAGTATAACTGTGAAGTTTATGGTGACCAAGATCGATAGTGTCCCCTTCTTTTACTTCGTAATAGTTCTCAGGAGCTGGACGGCCATAGAATTGTTCAAAGAAACGGAATGTAGTTTTGTTACCTACCATTTTTACATTTGGGTAACGGTCTAATAATTCGACTAATGTTGCACAATGGTCTGGTTCCATGTGGTTAACGATTAAGTAATCTAATTCACGACCGTTTAATAAATGTTCTACATTGTCAAAGAATTCTTGACGAATGCTATCATCTACAGAGTCTACGATACATGTTTTTTCATCATCAATAAAATAGGAATTGTAGCTTACCCCATTTGGAATTGGAAATAGGTTTTCAAAACGTTCTGTACTCCAATCGTTGCTACCAATCCAATAAATATGATCAGTCAATTTTTGTGCGCAATGCATAGTTAAATTCCTTTCATACATACGGGGGGATTGTTATGCCCCAGATTTTCTTATCAAATATATATTACTAGTTTATAAGCTAGAACGCAACTATTTTGTATAGGTTTATAAGAAATAGATAGATAAAAATCTATTTACAATTTGACAATAGTAATAAATATAGGTAAACTTATAAGCATATATAATAGTAAAAAATAAATTAAACGTATGTTATATTCGTAGTAGATTGAGGTTATTATGTCTGTATCTGCAGAATTACTGCGCGCCTTTGTGGGCGTTGGATTACATCTATCTTTCTCCAAAGCAGCGAAAGCTAATGGAGTTTCTCAATCGGCCATTAGTCAGAGCATAAAGCAATTAGAAAAAGATTTAGGTGTTCCTTTGTTCGAACGAACAACGAAATCAGTGGCCTTTACGAAAGCTGGTCGAGAACTCTTTGAAACGTCGGTAGAAGCCTTTTCTATTTTAGATAATGGAATTGTAAAATTGCAAGAACGTGTATCGAGGGAGTATAAAAGTTTACACTTAGCGGCTACAGATACATTGAGTAAACATTTTTTGTTGCCTACTTTTAAAAGTTGGCAAGAAAAAAATTTAGACATTAGCTTGCGTGTCACCAATCGACCATCTCGAGAATGTGTAGGGATGATTGAAGCGGGAGAAGCGCAAATTGCGGTGGTGCATGCCTATGATGGTTTGTATGATAATAATCATCTTGAAGTGATGGAATTAGAGTTAATGCAAGACATATTTGTAGGCGGCACTAAATATCAAGATGATTCTAAGGTGTGGACCATTGATGAAATTATGGCTGAGCCATTGCTATTGCTTACTACGGGGGCTAGTAGTCGAACATTTTTTGATGCGGTCACTTACAATCGTTGCACCAGTCCTGCTTTTGAATTAGGCAGTTTAGATGTGCTCATGGATTTGGTGGAGATTAATTTAGGTATTTCCTTGGTGCCAGAATTGGTAGCGAGAGAGAAATTGAAACAAGGTTCTTTAGTGGAGCTAAAAACGAATTTGCAGATTCCTGAACGACGTATTGTACTGGTGCGGTCAAGAATGGATGCACTAACAGAAGGCGTTTCGCAATTTATAAATATATTGAAAGACAGAAAACAATAAGGAGGATCATCGTGGAATTATTAAAACAACGTATTGATGCAGAAGGTATTGTATTGAACAATCGAGTGTTAAAAGTAGATGGATTTTTAAATCATCAAATTGATCCTAAATTGTTTGTTCAAATTGGTAAAGAAATTGCTAAACAATTTGAAGGACGGGGTATTGAACGCATTGTTACTATCGAAGCATCTGGTATTGCTATTGCGTTACAAGTAGCGATTGAGTTGGATGTTCCTTTGGTATTTGCTCGTAAGAAAAAATCTATCTTGATGACAGAAGATGTGTATCACTCTGTGGTGTATTCCTATACAAAAGAAGAAAACTATGATGTAACCATCTCTAAAAAATTCTTGCCTTCTGGTGAAAAAGTGCTGATTATTGATGATTTTTTAGCCAGTGGTGAAGCTGCCATGGGATTAGCAAAACTTGTGGAAGGCGCAGGGGATACAGTGGAAGGTATTGCGATTGTCATTGAAAAATCTTTCCAACCTGGTCGTGAACGCCTAGAAAAAGCAGGTTACGATGTACATTCCTTGGTGCGTATTGCACGTTTTGAAAATGATCGTTGTATCTATGTGGAAGATGAAAAGTAATAATGATTGAAATGGACCGCAGTTTTATGGTATTATTATGGTAATGAGTTTTAATTTAAATGTAGAGAATATGGAGTTAAGACAGTGAATAAAAAAGCAGAATTATTTCAACAGTTTATTACAGAAAATGAATTAACAAATCTTTTTACTCTTCGTGAGATTGAAAATGATCAATACAATACAGTAGTATTTGATGCGACTGTGGAATATAATGATATTGTGTTCCCATTATTTGTTGTATTGGATGATACACCATTTGGTTTTGTGCGTTTAGAAATTGCGGGTGGTCGTTTTACGCCAGAACAACGTAAAGCAACATTAGATGTGTTGAATCAATTAAATAGCGAATTCAAATGTTTCAAACACTATTTAATGGAAGAAGATGGTTACGAAGCAATTCTTTTAGATGTAAGTTTAATGAGTGGAGATAACTTTGATCCAGCATTAGTGGCATACACTATTTTTGAAGTATTGTATCCACATACACAAAAAGATTTAACTCGTATTATTGCAGCTGTGGAAAGCGTAAAGGTAGAAGCATCTGGTGAAGAAGCGCCAGTAGTAGAAGAACCAGCTAAAAAAGAAAGTAAACCACGTAAAACTACAAAATCTAAAAAAGGTTAATATGTAGTAAGAATCGATTCATATGGGCATTGTGACAAACAATGCCCTTTTTTTTAACGAGGGGTGATACCTATGAATGAAAAGGCTAGAGTGTTTGAGCAATTTCTCATTGATGAGAAATTGACATGTTTTGAGAAACGTGAAGTGGGAGATGAAGATCATACCGTTGTATTTCGCTCCTATGTACAAACCGAATTAGGGGATATTCCTGTGTTTCTGTTGTTAGATGACACAATTTATGCTACGATTCGCTTATTGATCGGTGCAGGCGTTGTGACCAAGGAAAATCGTCAAGATATTTTGACATTCATTAACCGTGAAAATAGTACCTATAAAAGCTTTAAATACTATATCGAAGAAGATGATGATAGCGTGTATTTGGATTGTATCAATCAAAGTGCTAATTCTAACTTTGATCCACGACTGTTATATGTATTGATGACTCAAATTGTGGAATATATCCCTGGAAAAATTCAAACTATTGGTGAGGTATTCCAAGTTGAACAGTTACCACCACCTGAACATGCGCATGAATAATATAAATAGTTTGTGAGCGAAAATGATTAAAATAGGATAAAATCTATCGATTTTGATTAAAATAAATCAAAACTATGCATGCACAGATGGGATAAACAATTCAATTCGTGTAATACAATTCAAAAATGCTAAAAAATATAGATAGATACACAATTCGTGAGATGTGAAATAGTGGTTTTCTATAGCATATCTATTGTATCTCATGCTATAATAGAGGTAGGTTATTTATACTATAGATTCACGTAGTATAAGGGGTGATACAATGGCATTAGGTGAAAATTTAAGACATGCCCGTAAACGGATTGGGCGGAGTCAGCTAGATGTGGCTCGAGATATCGGCATTAGTAATGCTGCCCTGTCAAATTACGAAACAGGATATAGAGAGCCTGATCTGGAAACCTTAAAGCGATTAGCTAATTATTATGATGTGACAATTGATGAATTAGCTGGCAATGCAAGCATGGCTAGAGAAATTCTTTACGATTTGAGTAGCATTGTAAAAAATGGGCGCATCGCACATAATGGTGTAGAATATGTATTAAGTGATTCACAACGATTAAAATTGAGACGCCAAATTGCGCATGCATTTGAAATGTTCAATGAAGGAAAATCCAATTGGTAGGATAAACATGTTATTCTAGGAACGTTTGTGGAATAGCATATCATCGTATAGAAAGCGTAGAAGCTCTCGGGTACGTTTGAGAGTGCAAGTTACTGTATCTACAAAATGAAAAGCACAGTTCTATGAAAATAGGACTGTCTTTTTTATTGTCTAAGATAGAATATGATATAATTTACAGGAAGGGCTCATGGTCGTTGGTAGTACCAGGAATGGGGTCCTTATAAAATACATATATACTGTATGTAGATAGATAAGACGAGTGAAAGCGAGGTTGAACTATGAAGAAACCAGTTGTAGTAGTGCCAGGTTTGGTGCGTAAAGATGCAGTATCCTATTTGAGCGAACATGTGACAGTACGCCAGTGGACAGAAAAAGAAAAAATGCCTAAAGAGCTATTAAAAGAATGGCTGCGTGATGCAGATGGTTTGTGGAGTATTAATCATTTTACTGTGGATGAAGAACTAGTTAAAGATGCGCTAAATTTAAAGGTCATCGCACAGGCTTCTGTGGGCTATGATAATATCGATATCGATGCGTTAACAGCACGTCATATACCTTATGGCAATACGCCAGATGTATTAACAGAAACCACGGCAGAGTTGGCTTTCACATTGATGGCAGCAGCGAGCCGTAGAATTTATGAAAATGCTCAGTTCGTTAAGGATGGTAAATGGGCGGAACGTCCTTCGAATATAAAAGGGAAGGATTTAAGCCGTATGACATTGGGTATTATTGGAATGGGTAAGATTGGTGTGTCCGTATCTCGTAGAGCGCGTGCCTTTGGGATGACTGTACAATATCATAATCGTAACCGTCGCAATGATGATAGCTTGCTCATGACCACCTACGTGTCATTAGGCAAATTGTTGACCACTAGTGACATTGTCTTGGTCATGGCGCCATTGACGGAAGAAACCTATCATTTAATTGATGCAGAAGCCTTTGAAATGATGAAGGAAACGGCTTTATTTGTGAATGTAGGTCGTGGAAAAATTGTGGATACAGATGCATTGGTGCAAGCATTAGAAACAGGTCAAATCGATTATGCCGCTCTTGACGTAGTAGACCCAGAACCAATTGGGGCAGACCATCCATTGCTTAAAACAGGTAAATGCTTAGTGGTGCCACATATTGGGTCTTTCACGGATCGTACGCGCAAGGAAATGGCTATGTTAACAGCCAATAATCTGATTGCTGGTGTACAAGGTAAACCATTATTGACCTGTGTCAATGAAAGTGTTAATTATAAGACCGCTGAAGAATAGGTCGTTACAATCTTGCAGGTGCGCTAAGAAATGATAGGATTTGCAAGAAATCGATGAAACATAGCTATTCCTGTGGTATAATGAAGAGAATGTGCAGAACGTGCACTTGTGTATAATCAATCTAAGAGAGGAAGAATCACATGGAATCGAAAGAGACGATGATGAGTACGGAAGAAACAACGCCTCAAACTGTTAATTTTATTGAAGCGATTATTAATACAGACAATGAAGAAAATACCTATGGAAAACGTGTTCATACACGATTCCCTCCAGAGCCAAATGGATATTTGCATATTGGACATGCGAAATCTATTTGCCTTAACTTTGGCCTTGGCAAATCGTATCATGGCTTAACAAACTTGCGTTTTGATGATACGAATCCGGTCAAAGAAGATGTGGAATATGTAGAATCCATTGAAGAAGATGTAAAATGGTTGGGCTTTGAGTGGTATGGGGATGTACATTATGCATCTGACTATTTCTGTAAACTATATGAATATGCTCAAGTGTTGATTAAAAAAGGTAAAGCCTATGTAGATGATCAAACACCTGAAGAAATCCGTGCTACTCGTGGCGATTTTACAACTCCAGGTACGAATAGTCCTTACCGTGATCGTAGTGTAGAAGAAAATTTGCGACTTTTTGAAGAAATGAAAGCGGGCAAATATAAAGATGGGGAAAAAGTATTACGTGCCAAAATTGATATGGCGGATCCTAATATCGTGATGCGTGACCCTGTCTTGTATCGTATTTTACATGCTGACCACCATCGTACAGGTTCTGAATGGAATATTTACCCTATGTATGACTATGCCCATCCAGTATCTGATGCGATTGAACGTATTACCCATTCTGTATGTACCTTAGAATTTGAAGTACATCGCCCATTGTACAATTGGGTATTAGAAGATTGGGAAGATACAGAAAAACCAAAACAGATTGAATTTGCTCGTTTAAATGTAACAAATATGGTTATGAGTAAACGTAAATTGCGTCAATTAGTTGAGTTGAATCTTGTAAGTGGTTGGGATGATCCTCGTATGCCAACGATTTCTGGTTTACGTCGTCGTGGCTATACACCAGAGGCCATTCGTGATTTCTGTGAACGCATTGGTGTAGCCAAGGCAGATAGCATGGTGGAAGTAGGTCTATTAGAGTTCTGTATCCGTGAAGATTTGAAATTAAAAGCGCCACGATATATGGCGGTATTAGACCCTGTGAAAGTTGTTATCACAAACTATCCAGAGGGACAAACAGAAACCTTAGTGATCGAGAACAATACAGAAAATGAAGCAATGGGCACACGTGAAGTGACATTTGGTCGAGAAGTGTACATTGAGCGTGGTGACTTTATGGAAGAACCAGTGAAAAAATTCTTCCGTTTAGCACCAGGTAAAGAAGTGCGCTTAAAAGGTGCCTACATCATTGAATGTCAATCTGTAGTAAAAGATGACAATGGTAATATTACAGAAATCCATTGTACATACGATCCAGCTACAAAATCTGGAACAGGCTGTCAAAAGAAAGTAAAAGGTATCTTACATTGGGTAGAAGCCTCTACAGCGGTAGATATGGAAGTACGTCTCTATGATTATCTATTATCTACAGAAGATGATGAAACAGCAGATAAGGACTTCTTACAACAGTTGAATCCAAACTCCTTAGAAGTAAAATCTGCTAAAGGGGAAGCAGCATTCCGTTCTACACAAGCAGGAGACCATTATCATTTCTTGCGTACAGGGTATTTTGTAACAGATAAAGACAGCACAGCAGATCATATCGTAATGAATCGTACAGTAGGCATGCGCGATACTTGGGCTAAAATGCAAAAGAAACAAGGTTAGGCAAATACTATGAGTAGAAATATAACATATCTTTCATGGGGGCTAGTTCTTACTTGTATCTTAACTAGTATCATGACTAGCGTTGAAGCAGCGGATAAGGCATCAATAAAATGGCCGTCCACGATGCTGGTGCAGGAAGGATCTAGTAGCAGTATTCTTTCGTCTGGGGTAGCACAACCATTAGAAGCTGGATTGCGTGATATTGGAATTGATATGAGTACATCCTATCAGATATTGGATAAGCGAGGTAATAATTATTACTATGCGCGATACGGGGAAGGAACTTTGCTCTATGGGTTTGGTCCACAGAAAGATAGTTGGCATCCTACTACGGTGCCAGTGGAATCTAAGTATACCCTATCTATGATTCAAGATTATGAAGCATATGTACAGGAGCATCCGGAAACATTTACATTAGTCGCTCCTTTCCGTGAAACAAGAAAGAATATCTATGTTGGTGAAATCATCGTGAATACATGGTTTAAGCAAGTAGAATATCCTATGTATGTGCAGATTGCGTTCCTAGCTGATAGCACAGGGGCTCCACGTTTGCGATATATCGTGACCCATGTGAAAGACGACATGCTGAGAAAACAATTACAATATGTATTATAAGAAAAAGTTGCAAACTTTGAGATTGGCTATTACCATGGGAGGCTGTGGGATAGTGAAATTGCAAAGGATGCAACTTTTCTTTTTAAAATGAAAAAACTTCTCATACTTGTTGACAGAAGCTAGGATTATTTGTATTATAATAATAGAAATAATTTTCATTATTTTGAATCATCTTTCGAGATGATATATATCCGGATTATCTATTTGCTGTGAGAGCAAGTGTTCTCCCCAAAATACGTAAAAAGGCAGGTACGACAAATGGAATCCATCGAGCAGATTATCGGTTACCATTGTGCGCCCGCAATTCGAGGTATTAAAGTAGCAAATCTTGTTGCATTACCTCAGCATTTAGGGGCAATGATGGTAGAAAAAACACATGAGTATAATGATAAATTTAATCAAAAAGGACTGTTCTTTTATGAACTGTGCCATTGTGAAAAACGAAAATTATTACTCGTATTTCGTGAACGTATGCTTGAGGACTATTTGCGACAACCTGAGGTGCTAGCATTTTTACAAAACTATGGATATGAATCCTATGAAACTTTGGCAGATTGGTTATTACATTTGCGTGAGCGCATTGAAATGAGCGACGTATTTCCTCATGAAATCGGTGTGTTTTTAGGATATCCATTAGAAGATGTAAAAGCGTTTATCCAATTCCGCGGAGCAGGCTATAAAGTCTGTGGCGACTGGAAGGTATATGGAAATCAAGCGTCAGCTATGCACGCATTTCATTGTTTTCGAATGTGTCGTGACTACTGTCACGCACAGTTGAATAAAGGAAAATCTTTAGAGTCTTTGGTTGCCGTAACGGCATGCTAGGAGGTAACATTATGATCGCTGTAATTTATTGGTCTGGAACAGGTAACACTGCTGCAATGGCAGAAGCTGTAGGTAAAGGCATCGCTGATGCTGGTCAAGAAGTGGTAGTAAAATCCGTTTCTGAAATCACTGCTGATGAAGCTGCAGGTTATGAAAAATTAGCTTTAGGTTGTGCTGATATGGGTGCTGAAGAATTAGAAGATGGTGAATTTGCACCATTCTATGAAGCATTAGAACCTAAATTGGCAGGTAAAAAAGTAGTATTGTTCGGCTCCTACGGTTGGGGTGGCTCTTGGTTAGATGACTGGGCTGGTCGCGTAGAAGGCGCTAATGGCGTTGTCGTTGACAAATTACCAGTGATGGGTGAACCTGATGATTCTGGTAAAGAACAATGTGAAGCATTAGGAAAAGCACTAGTAAACGCATAAGCCAACCATACGGCATATGATAACCCAATATACTAGCTCTTAATCATAAGAGGTGGATAGTACAGCTATTCACCTCTTATTTTATTTTTGCAACCCTATTGCTAATTTGGAATCACTCATACATTGACCGTGCACGTTAAACTTTACTATAATAAAGAAATAGTTGTAGTTATTAGTATAGGAGGTATTGTATGCAAGTATTACAAAACTGGAAATTACATGCATTGGCTCTTGTGATTACCATCATTGCAGAAATGATCGGAATCCAACGATTTGGAGCTGTGGTATTCTTACCGCTTCTCTACGCTTTGATTATGGGGTTGTTTGTATCCATTCCATCATTCAAAATTTTAACGGTGGAAACGATGGAAAAATCGGCGGATTACCTTGGGATTGCAGTGATGCTCTTAATGGTTAAAGTAGGCTTAGGGATCGGTCCTAATTTAGAAATTCTTTCTACTGCTGGGTTGGCTCTTATGTTACAAGAATTAGGTCATTTCTTTGGTACTATTTTATTCGGCTTGCCAGTGGCATTATTAGTAGGAATGCGCCGTGAAGCGGTGGGTGCTTGTTACTCTGTAGACCGGGAACCTAATGTAGCAATTATTATTGATAAATTTGGCTTTAGCTCTCCTGAAGGCCGTGGCGTTATGGGCATGTATATCTGTGGCGTATTGATCGGTGCCATGTGGGCATCTGTGTTGGCAGGATTCTTTGCTCAAATGGGCTGGTTCCATCCATTGGCCTTGGCTATGGGGGCAGGTGTAGGGAGTGCCAGTATGATGGCTGCCTCTACAGCACCTATCATTGCAGTATATCCAGAATATGAAGCTCAAATTGCAGCTTTAGCAGGGGCAGCGAATTTGCTGACTACTGTACTAGGCGTTTACTTTGGTATTTTCGTATCTTTGCCTGTGATGGAAAAAACATATAATTTCTTTACAGGTCGTACACGTGAACAAGACTTGGCAGAGGAGGGACAATAAGATGACTATGAGTGAAAAAATTACACAATTTGTCATTGTTATATGCATTGCAGCTATTATGACTGCTCTGGGTAATATCATTGATGGCAAGCATCTATTGGGCCCAAGCCTTGTGGGAGTCTTTGTGATTGCGGGACTTGCTATTATTGGGGCTATTATTTCCTATTTGCCATTAGCTAATCGATTCCCTATGGTCTTCTGGGTATCTTTAGTAGGGGTCATTGCCTCCTTGCCAATCATGCCTGGGCAAGCATGGATTATTGCACAAACAAAAGAAGTAACATTCTTGGCTACTACCACACCAGTACTAGCCTATGCAGGTCTTTCCTTAGGAAAAGATTTAGGCGCCTTCCGTCGTCTATCTTGGAGAATTATTCCAGTAGCCTTAGCGGTAACGGCAGGTACCTTTATTTGTGCTGCTGCAGTAGCTCATTTTGTATTACATATGCAAGGGGTTATTTAAACTTGAATATAACCATATAGGTTATACTTGAACCGAATGAAAGAGAGTTGATGAATTCTTATCAACTCTCTTTTTGTTTTCATGGTACAATAAGATGTAAGAGTCATATATAGATACCTTATAGCAAAAGGTATGTTCATACAATGTAAAAGGAGATAGATTATGTTAACGAAAGAAGAAGTAAAACAACGTGTGTGCAATGCTATTGTAGCAGGACAAGAACGATTGCGTGTATTAGCGAGTGCCATTATGGATGAACCAGAATTGGGTTATAAAGAGCATAAAACATCTCAAAAAGTGCAAGATATGTTTACAGAGTTAGGGATTCCTTTTACGACTGGTCATGCGATTACAGGAGTGAAAGGTCGTTTGCAAGGTGGTAAATCTAAAAAAACTGTCGCCATGATCGGTGAATTGGATGCCATTGTATGTCACCGTCATCCAAAGGCAGATCCTATGACAGGAGCAGCCCATTGCTGTGGACATAATGTGCAAATTGCTAATTTATTTGCAGTAGCTATGGGCTTACAAGCGGAAGGCGTTATGGAAGCTCTTGGTGGGGATGTAGTTTTATTTGCAGTCCCAGCAGAAGAGATGATTGAAGTGGATTATCGCAATACATTACGTGAAAAAGGAACGATTAAATACTTAGGTGGTAAACAACAGCTGATTTATGAAGGAGCTTTTGATGATATCCATATGGCTATGCAAATGCATGTGGAAACAGCGGACACACCTACAGGAGAAATGAACTTAGGTAGTACCTCCAATGGATTTGTGGCTAAACTGATTGAATACCATGGCAAAATTGCCCATGCAGCGGCATCCCCTCATGAAGGGATTAACGCATTAAATGCAGCTTTGATGGGGGTGATGGGAGTCCATGCCATTCGTGAGACTTTCAAAGAGAGTGATTATTTCCGTTTCCATCCTATCATTAATCAAGGGGGAACCTTGGTCAACTGTGTACCGGATTATGTGCAAGTAGAAAGCTATGTACGAGCTTCTAATGTACAAGCGATTGTGGATGGCAATCAACGTGTCAATCGTGCCTTGAAAGCTGGTGGAGATGCAGTGGGTGCCACTTGTGTCATTCATGATCTACCGGGCTATTTACCGATGCGAGATAATCCTGATATGAACAATTTGTTGCGGTCTAACTCGGAACCATTATTTGGCATTGACAATGTACGTCAACGGGTACATATGACAGCAAGTACTGATATGGGTGATGTATCCCATTTAATGCCTGTTATCCACCCTTGGGTGGGATGTATTGAAGGGGTGCTCCATAGTGCGGAATACAATATTACCGTACCAGATGTAGCCTATATTAAAACGGCTCAAGCCTTAGCCATGACTATTGTTGATTTATTATATGATGAGGCACAGGTAGCAGAAGAGATTCTAGAAAACTTTGAAGCTCCTTTAACAAAAGAAACGTATATTGAATTGTTGGATTCCATTGCCAGTGGAAAATAGTAAAAATTCTCATATCTAAAATAGTCGATGTATGATATACTATATACAAAGAATAAAGATTATCCATTGGTTTAGAAAGGATGACGTAAATGAAACAATATGATGTAATCGTAATTGGTACTGGTGGTGCTAGCTTAGTAGCTGATGCAGCATTAAAAGCAGGCAAACGTGTAGCTGTTATTGAAAAAACAGGCTTTGGTGGCACTTGTTTAACACGTGGCTGTATTCCAACAAAAGTAATGGTTACTGCGGCGGATGTGGTACATGAAAGCCATGGTTGGAAAAAAATTGGTGTAGAAACTGCCACACCGACTCTTAACTGGGATGTAGTGAGTGAACGGGTTTGGAAAGCTATCAATAAAAGCAAAGGGGTCAAAGAGTTTTATGAAAGCTTTGATAATGCTGATGTATACCATGGAGCAGCTACGTTTGTAAGCGACAAAGTATTATATGTCACATTACAAGATGGTGCAAAAACAGAAGAAATTACAGCACCTACCATTATCATTGGTACTGGTGGTCATTCTAAAGTGAACCATGTGGACGGCTTAGAAGAAGCAGGATACATTACTAGTGAGAAATTATTTGGCAATGAATATCCAAAAGTACCATATAAACGACTAGCTGTATTTGGTGGTGGTCCTATTGGTACAGAATTTGCTGGTGTGTTTGCCGCAGCAGGTACGGAAGTGACGTTAATCCAGCGCAATGTGCGTTTGTTGCCAAAAGAAGATGAAGCGATTTCTGCTCATATTTTAGAAGAAATGAAAGCTATTGGAGTGAATGTATTAACAGATACTGTATGTGATAATGTACGTGTGGATAATGGTGATAAAGTAATCACTGTGAAAAACCGTACTACAGGTGAAGTATCTGAAATCCGTGTAGATGAAATTTTGGTGGCTACTGGTATTGCTCCGTCTGTAGAAGATTTGCACCTAGAAAATACTCATATTGAACAATTACCAGGTGGCTGGATTAAAACCAATGAATTTTTAGAAACATCTGTAGAAGGTGTGTATGCATTAGGTGATGTGAATGGTAATGCAGCCTTCCGTCATCGTGCCAACTATGAAGGGGATATTATCTCTCATAACTTGTATCGTGCTACATCTCCAACAGACTATCGTTGGGCGCGCTATGATTTGATTCCTATGGTGACGTTCACGTATCCAGAAGTAGGTCGTATTGGCATGACAGAAGCGGAAGCAAAAGAAGCTGGTTATGATGTAGGAGTTGGTATCAATCATTATTCTAATTCTGCCAAAGGTATGGCTCTTGGCATTGATAAAGGCGATGTGCACGATGGATTCATCAAAGTGGTAGTCGACAAAGCTACGAATCGTCTATTAGGGGCTCATATCGTGGGACCACAAGCATCGATCTTGTTCCAACCATATGTACATTTAATGAATAGTGGTGAAGTGAAATTAGTTCCTGTTCATGAAGAAATCGGTTCTACTACAACAAAAGAACTACGTGCACAAGGTTTGACACGGTACTTGGATCCACAATCTGTTATCTCCATTGGTGAGGCAATGGCTCCGCATCCAACATTGTCAGAAGTGTCTATGTGGACACAAGTGTTCTACGAACATAAATGGTAATCTATTAAAAAGATACATAGTAAAAACTGTAGTGATGGGGATACTATCACTGCAGTTTTTTTATACTAATATATGATGATATTTGATAAGTAGCGGTGCTGTTCATAAAGAAATCTAACATGAGTTTTTTTATTAACACATGATGATAATTGATATATTGTGCAGTATTTATAAACAAAATAGATCTATATCTGTATAGGCAGATATGAGTATGATATGAAATACTAGGGTTGTAAGATATTACAAAGAAATATATTCTACCAGGTTGTATGAGTATATGACATAGGTTATAACTATTTTGAAATCAAAGATTCTCAATTAAAATTATAGTTGATAATAGTTGAATAATAGGATATAATGAGAAAGTAAATGAGAATAAAAAGCTACCTCTGTGATATAGCAGATTAGAATGGGGTAGAATTGTGAGTATATGTTAAATAGATAAAAGAGGTGTAGTATGACAGAAGTATTAATCCGTTTATTTGTGAAAAATAAAGATGAAGTAAAAGATACCAATGTACGCCAACAATATGGGATTATGGCGAGTATCACTGGTATTGTGGTGAATGTGTTAGTTTGTTTAGGGGAGTTAATCATTGGTTTTCTTATCGGCTCCATTGCCATGATTAGTGATGCTATCCATAATGTGGCTGATGCAGGGGGATCTTTAGTATCCTTTTTGAGTTTTAAATTATCTGGACGTAAAGCAGATGCAGAGCATCCATACGGACATGGTCGAATGGAATATCTATTATCCATTGGTTTTTCTATCTTACTGTTTGTAGTAGCGGCTCAACTAGGTATTGAAGCGGTAGAGCACATTATGAATCCCGAGGTAGTAGAGTTTTCCGTGTCTGCATTAGCTGTTATGTTGGGTGCTATGGCATTAAAGATTTGGTTATCCTTCTTTTTACGCTCCATTGGTAATCGTATTGATTCTCCGATCTTGCGTGCCAATGGGAAAGAAGCTTTATCTGATGTATGGGCGACGGCAGCGATTGCTATTGGATTATTGTTGGGCGGTATATTCCAATTGAGCGTTGATGGGTATTTAGGCTTAATTGTGGCACTTATCATTGCCAAAGCTGGTTTTGAAGTGCTGAAAGAAGCGACAGATCGTTTATTAGGATTTGAACCTACTGCAGAACGTGTACAAGAGATTATTAATTTTGTAGAATCTAAGGCTGGCATTTTAGGAACTCATGATTTAATGATTCATGATTATGGTCCAGGCCACGAGTATGCTTCTATCCACGTAGAAGTAGATGCGAAACAAGATGCGATGACCATCCATAATATGATTGATCGTGTAGAACGACAAGCTTTGAAAGAATTGCAGTTAAAATTGACTATCCATATGGATCCAATCGTTGTCAATGAGCAAACTCTAGCTTTGCAACAACGTTTAGTGGCAGTGATTCAAGCCTATGATGACAGTTTTTCTTTATACGATATTCGAATTGATATGGAACATAGAAAGATTAGTTTTGACGTACAAGTACCGCATGATGTGAAATATACGAAAGAGGAACTTTCACAAAAATTGAGCCAATTAGTAGAAGCAGTACTGCCAACATTCGTAGTGAAACCGAATGTAGTACACGGATACACTGGGGTATAAGGGAAAGTAGAGAAAATCTACAAACTATACAAGATACATAAAGTACACAAATACACAAGAGGCAAGTTGAACAATGGATATCAACTTGCCTCTAATTTTTTGGGATGCCTAATGCTGTTACTGAAATATAGTATAGAAAAAATGGTTCTATAGTATATTGGGGGCAGCAAAAGGCATCTTCCCAAGGTATACTTTTTGTGTATAAAAATAAACATATTATTCAGTTTGCTTTACAATATAAGTGATGACACAAATAAGAAAGGACTGGTACAGATTGTACCAGTCCTTGTTAGGGCTTACTTTCATAAGCCATATGTAATTATAAATTCTATTGGGCATCCCATACCAAAGAACAAATAGACCTTTCAAACAGTATGTGTGAAGTATACGTTTATACTTTGTCTGTTGGGTAGCCGTGACGCGCATAATCTACAGCTGCTGTAAATAAGATATCTGTAGAAGAGTTTAATGCTGTTTCGGTGGAGTCTTGGATCACGCCGATGATGAAACCAACACCTACTACTTGCATAGCCACGTCGTTGGAAATACCGAATAGGGAACAAGCTAATGGAATCAATAAGAGAGAACCACCAGCTACACCAGAGGCACCGCAAGCGGAGATAGTAGCGATAATGCTAAGTAAGATTGCTGTCGCTAAGTCTACTTGAATACCTAATGTAGATACAGCTGCCAATGCCATAACAGTAATGGTAATAGCGGCACCGCCCATGTTGATAGTAGCGCCTAGTGGAATGGAAATGGAATAGGTATCAGGTGTAATGCCTAAACGTTTTGCTAAATCCATATTAACTGGAATGTTTGCAGCGGAACTACGAGTGAAGAAGGCTGTAACACCAGATTCACGAAGGCAGCGGAATACCAATGGATATGGATTGCGTTTCATGACGATAGCTACGATCAATGGGTTGATGATGAGTGCTACTGCAAACATACATCCTAATAGGACTAATAACAATTTGCCGTAAGTCAGTAAAGCGCCTAACCCATTTTCACCGATAGATTGAGCTACTAAGCCCATGATACCAAGAGGAGCAAATTTAATAATCCATTGTACAGCCAATGTAATCGCATCAGAGATGGAAGCCATCACATCTTTCGTTTCATTTGCTGCATGACGAAGAGCGAAACCAAATAATAAAGCCCAACCCAAAATACCAATGTAGTTACCACTTAAAATGGCTTTCACAGGATTTTCTACAATATTAGTTAATAAAGTAGAAAGTACTGCAGTAATGCCACTAGGAGGTGCTGTATCAGCTGGAGACGCTGTTAATAGCAAAGTCGTAGGGAATAAGAAACTGCCTACTACGGCGATAGCTGCGGATGCAAATGTGCCGATTAAGTACAATACGATGATGGAACGCATACCAGTTTTTTGACCGGAACGATGACGGCTGACTGCTGCGATGACTAAGAAAAATACTAATACAGGTGCTACACCTTTTAATGCACCTACGAAGATGGTACCTAATAAAGATAACTTCACAGCATTTTCTGGAGACCATACGGCAATACCAGTGCCGATTAAGAGACCTACGCAGATTTGCTGGATGAGGCTAAATCTATTGATGAATTGAAATAATGCCCTCATAGAAAACTCCTTATACTTATAAATACTTAAAATCGAGTACAAATATCTACTCATAAAAGACATAAGCACATTATAAACGGAATATATACTTTTGGCAAGAGAAAAAAATCACAAATTATGGAATATCCTCATCCATTCGTGTATAATGGATAGCAGTATAAATAACTGGAGGTATATTGTGGAATTTAAAACACATGAAGATAAAAAAGCTTACGTGCAAGATGTATTCTCTCATATTGCGAAGCATTATGATGTAATGAATACATTGTTGAGTTTTAACCAAGATGCACGGTGGCGTAGATTTGCCATAGAACAATTAGAATTAACGGAAGGTATGCGACTAGCGGATATTGCTTGTGGTACGTGTATGTTAACAAAAACAGCATTACAAGAAATTCCGTCTTTACATGTGGAAGGACTTGATTTTAGTCCTGAAATGTTAGCGGTTGGACGAAATCGATTAGAGAAAGAAGGATATACAGATCGAGTGACCTTGACCCAAGGAGATGCGATGGACTTACCTTATGATAGCAATACCTTTGATGGGGCTGTATCTGGTTTTGCTTTGCGCAATGTGCCAAGCATTGAGCAAACCATTCGTGAAATGAAGCGTGTTGTTAAACCAGGTGGTAAAGTGGTTACCTTGGAACTGGCAAAGCCTACTATGTTTGGGTTTAAACAAGCCTATTATATATACTTTGAGAAGATTCTGCCTGTATTGGGGAAATTGAGTCGAGATCAATCATCCTATGCATGGCTCCCAGAATCATTGCGCCGCTATGTGGGGCAAGAAGGTGTTCTTCAAATTTTTAAAGATGTGGGACTACAAGATGCTAAGTATTATGAACTTACAGGTGGCATTGTAGCAGTCCATGTGGGCACTGTACCAGAAGAATAGAAAAAAGCTGTCATCCACGGCGACGTGGTGACAGCTTTTATTTATTTTATTCGTGTCCAAAGCGGTTTGGATTTTTTAATGTCTCTTCATAGATATGATTTACAATCTTCCAGTTTACGATGGAGAAGAAGTTATTAATATATTCTTCACGGCTGGAATGGACGTACATGTAATCCCATAGATTGATGCCTAAGATTGCAGTTTGCATGTTCATAATCGGATTGATTTGTTCTTTTGTAGAAGTAATAGCAAGCGTATTGTCTGGGTTGAGCACAAGCCAAGTCCAACCATTACCGACATGAGTGTGAGCCACCTCTGTAAATTGTTGTTGGAACTTTTCTAAGGACTCAAAAGAGCGGTTGATAGCATCTTTGATTGGTCCGTTGATGGTATTTGTATTAGGGCTTGTCAACGTGTGCAAAAATAAGGTTACATTCTTATAGGCTCCACCATAGCGCTGAATGTCTTGACGAATTTCTTGTGGTACATGACTTAGACCACCCAGTAGACAGTCTATATGACCGAAACGAAGGTCCGGATAGTCTTCTACTAGTTGATTAAGTTGAGATACGGAATGGCTGTATACATCAGTATACAAAGATGTGAGTGTTTCTCTGCCGATGACAGGCTCTAAGGCATGATCAGAATAAGGCAGTGGTTCTAGTTCAAAATATTTCATGGACACCTCCATCACAAAGATTTGATAATGATAGATATTATCACAGTTAGTTATATCGTAATAGATAAGACTATAAAAGTCAAGATAGAAAGACTTTCACATAGATTTGTTCAATATAGAATTACACGTTGAATAAAAAAGATAGAATCTGTATAATAAGGGTATAGAATCAAAATCAATCGAGTTACATCAATAGTTGAAAGGAGTTTTGTATGAAAACACAAAGTAAACGTTGGATGCTAGGAGCTGTTATGGTAGGTGTTATCGCGTTTGGTCAAACTGCGTATGCGGCACAAGATCCGTTAATGTTACCAGAGCAAGAAGGCTTACAAGTTATTTCAGAAATACAAGCTAAGATTACAGTGGAAAGTCCCAACTGGGAAGTAAAGCAAGTGGTGGATACCTTTGCTAACTATGGTCAAGATCATAGTAAACAATTATTTGAATTACAAACACACCAAGTTATCTCTGCAGGGCAATTGGATGTGATTAATGCATTGTATTATATGAATGTGCGGAAAAACTTTTACATTGAAAGCCATCGCTGGAAAAAGGATAGCTACGGAAGAAAAGTATTAAATAATTTATATGCAGATTACCAAAATTATTTGAATAGTCATCGCTATGTGCCAGCCAATGAAGTGGATACTTATAAAGAAGAGTTCTTAGGAATTTTAGCCCGTCACGCTGAGAAAGTACAAAATGATGAATTGCGCACATATATGAATGAGATGGTTATCTTTGGTTTAGAACAAGCCATGAAAGATCATAATCCTTCCGTAAAAGAATACAAAGGTAAATAAGCCTTAGCCTACTCGTTATAGAGTAGGCTATTTTTTGACAAATTATATAAGTTATGGTTTAATATAAAAGTATTATAATTAGTATAACTTCTTAATAAAATGTATTAAAGAATGGAGAAATGGCATGAGTGAAATCGCTAAGCAGGTCCATCCTGTTGACGAAATGTTACCCCTATCTAAGTTGTTTTCCTATGGATTGCAACACGTATTGGCTATGTATGCAGGGGCGGTAGCTGTTCCTATCATTCTAGCAAATGCATTAGGCTTACCTACGCAGGATTTAATTCGCCTCATTAATGCTGATTTATTTGCCTGTGGTATTGCCACACTGATTCAAACCTTGGGAGTAGGATCTGTGGGTGCACGCATTCCTATGATTCAAGGGGTTACCTTTGCATCAGTAGCACCTATGATTATTATCGGTACAGAACATGGTTTACCAGCTGTGTATGGCGCTATTATAGTGGCAGGGATATTTACTTTTTTCATCGCTCCTTATTTTAGTCGCCTTATTCGATTATTTCCACCGGTGGTAACGGGGACTATCGTTACGATTATTGGCATTAGCTTAATGCCCGTAGCGATTATGTGGATCGCTGGTGTCAACCCAGAAGATCCGAACTATGCGAGTGCTACTAACTTGTGGCTATCCGGATTAACCTTACTCATCGTAGTGTTAGTGAATCGATTTGCTAAAGGATTTGTAAGTAATTTGTCAGTTCTTATCGGATTATTAGGTGGAACTATGATTGCCTATGCCTTAGGGGAAGTGAATTTTATTGAGGTAAGCCAGTCTGATTGGTTAGGCTTAGTGACACCACTTGCTTTCGGTATACCTACCTTTGATGTAAGCTCCATTATCGCCATGCTTGTGGTAATGTCTGTTTGTATGGTAGAGACCACAGGAGACGCCATTGCCATAGGTGAAATCGTAGATAAAAAAGTGGACAAGAAAACACTAAGTTCTTGTTTACAAGCGGATGGGTTGTCTACTTGTATTGGTGGCGTTTTAAATAGTTTTCCTTATACGGCATTTGCACAAAACATTGGCTTGATTGCAGTGACTAATGTGAAAAGCCGTTTCGTGGTAGCTACATCTGGTGTGATCTTAATGGTCTTAGGATTGTTCCCTAAATTGGCTGCCGTGGTAGCATCCATTCCTAGCCCAGTGCTTGGAGGTGCAGGGATTGCTATGTTTGGTATGATTATTGCTAGTGGTATCCGTTCATTAGGAAAGGTTGAGTATGAGGATAATCATAACTTAGTGATTGTGGCTTTAAGCATTGGTGTGGCTATGATTCCTATCGGAGCTCCTCAGTTTTATCATAATTTTCCACCTGCTGCGAAGATTATTTTTGAAAGCGGCATTACCTTTGGCAGCATCTTAGCTGTTGTATTAAACATGGTCTTTAACGGACTAGGTCATACAGATACAAAAGAATAATTGCTTTCACCTGTAAAGGGCTCTGAAAGAATGAGCACGTCTCTAAAGAAAATGCGTTGTCTATTTCTCAAGATGACGTGCTTTTTATTATAGATTTACTGCGTAAACGTGATATAATAAGAACTATATAGGTATTTTTAAATATAATAATCTAAGGAGATATAATGGACGCAAAAATTATTGCTATTTCAATTAGCAGAGCAAAAGGACAAAAGAAAACAAATATCCCTGAAGCGGAGTTAGTAGTCAATCATGGTATTGAAGGAGATGCTCATGCAGGCCCGTGGCATCGTCAATTGAGCTTGCTTGGTATTGAAAGTATCGAATTAATGCGTAAAAGTGGGGCTGATGTGAACCCTGGAGATTTTGCAGAAAATATTACTGTAGAAGGATTGACTTTATTCCAATTACCAGTGGGCACTAAATTAGCCTTAGGTAAAACGATTGTAGAAGTGACTCAAATCGGTAAAGAGTGCCATCAAGGTTGCGAAATTATGCAACAAGTAGGAAGTTGCATTATGCCTACACAAGGAATTTTTGGCCGAGTTCTAGAAGGCGGAAAGATTCAAGTAGGCGATACAGTTCGTATTGTTGAGGAGCCAGTCAATGCGTGATAGCCAAGGGCGTGTTATTGAGTATGCACGTATCTCCTTAACGGAAGCGTGCAACTTTTGTTGTGCCTATTGTCGGCCACAGGAAATTACGGAAGCTATGGCTCCTGTGCTGCCACCAAATTTTTGGTTGACTTTGTTAGAGGCGTTGTACTTAGGAGGCGTCAAAGCTTTGCGCTTAACTGGGGGAGAACCATTATTGTATCCACATTTATATGAGTTGTTAGAGCGTATACAAGAGAGCCAATGGTTTTCCGATATTTCTATGACTACCAATGGTAGTCTATTAGAAACTCAGGCGAAACGTTTATTTACAGCAGGGGTACAGCGATTAAATATTAGTTTAGACTCTGTGGAAGAAGAGGGTTTTGCCAAAGCTGTAGGTCGCAATGGACAATTAGCTGGTGTGCTTCGTGGTATAGAAGCTGCAAAAACTGCAGGCTTTCAAAACATAAAGATTAATACTGTAGTGCAAGCGCCATTTTCTGACAAAGAAGTGGAAACCTTGTTGCATTATGGAAAAGAGTGGGATGTGGTCTGGCGATTTATTGAATATATGCCATTCCAAGGGAAACAAAGTCATGTGCCAACCTTTGGAGAGTGGAAGGAGCAGATTGAACGCATTGTGGGATCTGAGTTAACTCCAGTCACAGACCGATTGGGATTTGGACCAGCTCAATACTTCCAATTGCCAGATGGACAACGAATTGGCTTTATTTTTCCTTTGTCCAATCAATATTGTTCTTCTTGCAATCGCATTCGTTTCACTGCAGATGGATCGCTACGCTTATGTTTGTTGCGTGATGAAGATTTAGACTTGCGTGGACTTATACAAAATGGCGGTACACCACAAACTATATTGCATTGCATTGAAGAGGCATTACAAGGTCGATACGCGAGTCATGATGGAAATTCCATTGAAAAAGTGGAACGTCCTATGTGGCGTATCGGGGGTTAGGAGTTATGATGAAAGTAGAATCTTTTGGACAATTACAAACAGGCCAAGAGGCTCATGTCTATACAATAGAAAATGATGCATTACGAGTACAAATTAGTAATTATGGTGCCACCATTGTCGCTGTTTATGACAAAGTGTTGCAGCGCCATTTAGCATTGGGCTATGATTCTGTACAAGACTATGAAACAAAACATGGCCAACTGGGTGCTACCGTAGGCCGTGTGGCGAATCGTATTGCCAATGCAGCCTATACGTGGAATGGTACAGTTCATCAATTAACAGCTAACAATGGACCCAACTTATTGCATAGTGGGGAAGGAAATATTGGGCATCGTCTATGGGATGCAGTGGAGGAAAATTGTACTGATACAGTGGTCCATCTCTCTCATTCTATTACTTCTGAAGAAGATGGATTCCCAGGTGATTTATATGTGGAAGCGGTGTTTAGATTGGTAGAACAGACGCTGGTAGTCACATATGTGTATACAACTTCAGAAGATTCCTTCGTAAATTTGACGAATCATGTATATTTTAACTTACATGGAAAAGGGGACTTATCGAACCATGTATTAGAATTAGGAGCCCATCAGTATATGCCATTTGGAGACCACCAAATCCCGCAATTGGAACCAGCATCAGTGGATGGAACACCATTTGATTTTAGAAATGGTATGGATCTACAAAAGGCATTGGACTATTATGCTGATGCCCTAAGTCAATATAAGGGATATGACCATGATTTTGTAACGGCTCCAGTAGAGGGAAGTAAAACAGTAGATTCTGTTGTGCCTTTTGCGGTGTTACAAGGTAAGGATGTGACAGCGGTATTCCATACAGATGCGCCACACTTTCAGGTATATACAGGAAATTGGTTGGACGAAGATGGCCGAGAACGTCATTATGGCAGTCATGCAGGCATTGCCATTGAGCCACAATTTGTGCCGAATGATATCAATATGAATGGTGAAAGCAAGACTAAAGCAGATACAGTCTATGAAAGAACAATTGCCTATTCATTCTATCATCGATAGGCGTATTTAATAGTAAGGAGACAAGGGTCGAATGAAATCATTTATTTACCATAACCCAACCAAAATAGTGTTTGGCAAAGACTGTGTGAAGGAATCACTAGCAGCTGAATTAAGTCACTACGGAACACGAGTGCTACTTACTTATGGTGGAGGTAGTATTAAAAAGAATGGTATTTATCATACGGTAAAAGAAGCCTTACAACAAGCAGGTAAGGAAGTGCTTGAGTTAAGTGGGATTATGTCAAATCCACGAACTACGAAAGTGCGTGAAGGGATTGCTTTATGCAAAGAACATAATATTGATTTTATTCTAGCCGTCGGTGGTGGTTCTGTTATTGATTGCACTAAATTCATTGCAGGTGGTGCTACCTTACCAGATACGGTTGACTTTTGGCAAACTTTCTTTTTAGACCATCAGCCTGTGATGGAGGCCGTGCCATTTGGTGTCGTGTTAACTATGGCAGCTACTGGCAGTGAAATGAATAATGGTGGTGTCATCACAGATTGGGAAACACAGAAAAAATTAAGCGGTTATGGACCAGCTTTGTTTCCACAATTTTCTATGTTAGACCCTACCTATACCTACACGTTGCCGAAAGAACAAGTTGCCTATGGCATCGTAGATATGTTGTCCCATTTATTGGAACAATATGTGTCTACACCAGATGATGATAATGTGACGGACTCTGCCATTGAGGGAATCTTTAGAAATATAGTGCGCAATGGTCGGAAATCTATGGAAAACTTAGAAGATTATGAAGCCCGTTCTAATATTATGTGGGGAGCTACCTTAGCCTTGAATCATTCCTTAGGATTGGGCAAAGATCAAGATTGGATGACCCATGCCTTAGAACATGCTCTATCAGCTTTTTATGATATTCCTCATGGAGCAGGCTTAGCGATTATGCATCCAGCGTATTTGCGTTGGATTTTGCCTAATGCTACAGCACGGTTGATGCGTTTTGCTAAAGAAGTATGGGGCATTGAACAAGGCTCTATGAGTGATACAGAGTATGCATTAGCTGGTATCGAAGCCTTAGAAGCATATTTCAGAGAAATAGGAGCTCCATCTACGCTAGAAGAAGTGGGGATTCCTAAAGAATCTTTGAAAGACATTGCCAATAGTTGCGTCCGCTATCCCACAGCATACAGTCATCTTACAGCTACGGATGCCTTAGCAATCTATGAAAGTGTTTATAAAAAATAGTGTAAACTTACATGTGTGTCCCAGTAGGATAGGCTTTCACATTGACATTTATAAGAGAAGTCAGTATAATTATAGCTATTGTTAATAAGAAATTTAAGTAACTTTTTCATAAGGGAGGCAGTGTCATGTGGCACTGTTTTCTGTATATGAGGAATAGAAATGGAGAGACATACATGGCAGAGGTAAAAGAAACCTTACTTACAGCCGAAGGGTTGAAGAAACTAGAAGAAGAATTAAATCATTATAAATCTGTACGTCGAATCGAAGTAGCAGAGCGTATTAAAATTGCTATTTCCTATGGTGATATTTCAGAGAACTCTGAATATGATGATGCGAAAAACGAACAAGCGTTCATCGAAGGTCATATCATCGAGTTGGAAAATAAAATTAATACTGCTAAAATCATTGATGAAAATGTAAAAGGCGATACAGTGACAGTAGGTAGTAAAGTAACTTTATTGGACGAAGAGTTTAATGAAGAATTAGAATACACTATTGTAGGTTCTTCTGAAGCGGATCCTTTCAACAATCGTATTTCTAACGAATCCCCTGTGGGCGTGGCGATTTTAGGAAAAGCAAAAGGCGATAAAGTAGAAGTAAACACACCAGATGGTATGGTGAGTTTTAAAATATTAAGCATTCAATAAGGGTAAAGAAGTATAAGGAGGCCCCTCATGAGCGAAGAAAAACATGTGCCAGAACAATTGGATTTAAACGATCAAATGTTGGTACGCCGCGAAAAGTTGGCGCAATATGAAGAGGATAATATCTATCCATTTGGACAACGATTTGTTGTTCAACATAAGGCACTCCAAATTAAGGATGAATTCCGTGATTTTGATGGTCAACCAGTTGTGATTGCTGGTCGATTGATGACAATTCGTTCTCATGGTAAAACAGCCTTCGCTAATTTGCGCGATTTATCTGGCGATATTCAAGTATACTTCCGTAAAGATGTGATGGGAGAAGAAGATTACAAATATGTAAAAATGCTTGATATGGGCGATATTGTAGGTATCGAGGGCCATGTGTTTAAAACACAAAAAGGTGAAATTACAGTAAAAGTTAACAAATTGACTTTATTGTCTAAATCCCTTCGTCCATTACCAGAAAAATGGCATGGTTTGAAAGATACAGAACTTCGTTATCGCCAACGATATGTGGATTTAATCGTAAATCCAAGCGTTCGTGATACATTTGTAAAACGTACGAAAATCGTAGCAAAAATTAGAGAATATTTAAACAGCAAGCAATTCATGGAAGTAGAAACTCCTATGATGCATGCCATCCCAGGCGGTGCGGCAGCTCGCCCATTCATTACGCATCACAATGCCTTAGACATTGATATCTATATGCGTATTTCCCCTGAATTATACTTAAAGCGTTTGATCGTTGGTGGTTTAGAACGCGTATATGAAATTAACCGTTCTTTCCGTAATGAAGGTGTATCTATTCGTCATAATCCAGAATTTACTATGATGGAATCCTACCAAGCCTATGGTAACTTTGAAGATGCTATTGCTTTAACAGAAGGTGTGGTATCTTACTGTGCACAAGAAGTGTTGGGTACAACAAAAATTAATTACCAAGGCATGGACATTGATTTGACTCCACCATGGAATCGCATTACTATGCAAGAAGGTATTAAACAATACACTGGGGAAGATTTTGATGCTATTGAAACATTGAGCGAAGCACGTGCAATTGCAGATCGCTTAAATGTAGAATATGGTGAAGCCGATGGTATTGGTAAAATCATGAATTTGTGTTTTGAAGAATATGTAGAAGAAAACTTGATGCAACCAACTGTAGTATATGGACATCCAGTTGAAATTTCTCCATTGGCAAAACAAAACCGTGAGAAACCATTAACTACAGAACGTTTTGAAATCTTTATCTATGGTCGTGAATTAGCAAATGGCTATTCTGAGTTAAATGATCCAATCGATCAAAAACAACGTTTTGAAAATCAATTAAAAGAACGTGAAGCAGGTGATGATGAAGCCCATCGTATGGATGAAGACTTCGTCACAGCGTTGGAATACGGTTTGCCACCAACTGCAGGTTTGGGTATCGGTATCGACCGTCTAGTTATGTTCTTAACGGACTCTGCATCCATTCGTGATGTATTGTTATTCCCTCTCATGAAACCAGAAGCGGTGAAAGTAGAAGAGGAAGAAACTGTAGAAGAATAATATATGTATACGTAGGTTACAGGGTGTTGTGAGCTGCGTAGATGAACAGCGACTAAACAGGAATGAGTTTGGTCGCTGTTTTGTTATCCTTTCAGAGGTGGAGAAGGGGTAAGGGGAAATTGCCCAAGTAAATGCCTATTAAGGTAGAAAAGTAATAGCAAATGTGCTAATATTAAAGATAGATTAATTAAGTACTTAAATGAATTCTATGAGGTCATGATTATGTTGGATTTAAAATTTGTCCGTGAGAATATTGAAACGGTACAAGAAAACTTAGATCGTCGTCATACAACAGGCGACCTGACTAGCTTTGTGAAGTTCTACGATGAAAGACGTGCTATCATCCAAGAAGTAGAACAATTGAAAGCAGTGCGTAATGCAGTAACGGCAGAAATCAGCCAATTAAAACGCAATAAAGAAAATGCAGATGATAAAATTGCAGAAATGCAACGTGTAGGTGATGAAATCGGTGCATTGGACAACAAATTGCGTGAAGTGGAAACAGAATTACAACAAGTGGCTTTGATGTTACCTAATATGTGTGATGCTTCTGTACCAGTAGGGGCTGATGAAAACGAAAATATCGAACAACGTCGTTGGGGTACACCTCGTTCCTTTGACTTCGATGTGAAAGCACATTGGGACCTAGGAGAATCCTTAGGAATTTTAGATTTTGAAAGAGCTGCTAAAGAAAGTGGTGCTCGCTTCACGATTTACAAAGGGATTGGCGCTCGCTTAGAACGGGCGTTGATTAACTTTATGCTAGACAAGCATGGCAGTGCGGGGTACACGGAAATGATGACGCCTTACATTGTCACTCGTGAAACCTTGACGAATACAGGTCAGTTACCAAAATTTGCTGAAGATATGTACAAAGTGGAAGGGGAAAACTATTTCTTAATTCCAACGGCAGAAGTTACATTGACAAACTATCATGCCAATGAAATTTTGACAGCTGAGGAATTGCCTAAATATTACACAGCATTTACAGCTTGTTTCCGTGCCGAAGCAGGTTCTGCTGGTCGTGATACACGTGGCTTAATCCGCCAACATCAATTTAATAAAGTAGAATTAGTGAAATTTGCAAAACCAGAAGAATCTTTTGCAGAATTAGAAACGTTAACAGCGCAAGCAGAAAGTATTTTACAAGCCTTAGAATTGCCACATCGTGTGATTACATTGTGCACAGGTGATATGGGATTTGGTTCTGCTAAAACGTACGATATCGAAGTTTGGATGCCAAGCCAAGGGGTATATCGTGAAATTTCTTCTTGCTCAAACATGACGGATTTCCAAGCACGTCGTGGTAATATTAAATTCCGTCGTGAACAAAAAGGTAAACCAGAATTTGTACATACATTAAATGGATCTGGTTTAGCTGTAGGTCGTACAGTGGCTGCGATTTTGGAAAACAATCAAGAAGCAGATGGCTCTGTACGCATTCCAACAGCGCTTCAACCATATATGGGTGGTTTAACTCATATTCATCCAGAGGCTTAGAAAGGAGTCCGCTATGAAATTCTTCATTGATACAGCTAATTTTGATGACATTAAAGCAGCCTATGAAATGGGCTTTATTGCAGGGGTAACAACAAACCCATCTTTAATCGTGAAAGAAAAACGTGACTTACACGAAGTGATTCAACAAATTGCTGATCTTGTAGAGGGACCAGTGAGTGCAGAGGTCATTGCTACGACAGCACCAGAAATGGTGAAAGAAGCCCATGAATTAATTAAGTTGGGTGACAATGTAGTGATTAAAGTGCCTATGACAGCAGAAGGCTTAAAAGCAGTCTCCGTACTTTCTAAAGAGGGAATTAAAACGAATGTAACATTAATTTTCTCTGCTAATCAAGCTTTGTTGGCAGCCCGTGCAGGTGCTACCTATGTAAGCCCTTTCGTTGGTCGTGTTGATGATATTTCTATGGATGGAATCCAATTAATCGAAGATATTGCTGAAATTTTTATGATTCATAATATTTCAACTGAAATCATTGCAGCGAGCGTACGTACGCCTATGCATATGACACAATGTGCCAAAGCAGGTGCACATATTGCTACAGTACCGTTTAATGTATTACAACAATCCTTAAAGCATCCATTAACAGATGCAGGATTAGCACGTTTTCTAGCGGACTGGGAAGCAGCCAATAAATAGTAGACACAAGTGGGAGGATCAAAATGGATCGCACATTAGCCTTAGAGTTTGTTCGTGTTACAGAAGCAGCGGCATTAAAAAGTGGTCGTTTATGTGGTCGTGGAGCCAAAGATGCAGCAGATCAATTAGCTGTTGATGGCATGCGACAAACCTTCGATACAGTGCCAATTTCTGGTACTGTTGTGATTGGAGAAGGTGAAATTGATGAAGCACCAATGTTATATATTGGTGAACGTGTTGGGGCAGGCGGAGAAGAAGTAGATATTGCCGTAGACCCTATTGAAGGTACGAATCTAATTGCAAAAGGTCAAAATGGTGCTATTGCTGTATTGGCTATTGCGCCTAAAGGCGGTTTATTACATGCTCCAGATATGTACATGGAAAAATTGTGCGTAGGACCACGTGCTAAAGGTGTTATCGACTTGAATGAGTCCATGACGGAAAACTTGCGCCGTGTAGCCGCAAAGATGGAACGTGCTATTGATGATTTAACAGTCGTTATGTTGGATCGTGAACGTCATCAAGGGTTAATGGATGAATGTCGTGCTGCCGGAGCTCGTATTCGTTTGATTACAGACGGTGATGTAAATCCAGCCATGGAATGTGGTTTAGAAGGTTCTGGTATTCACATGGTTGTGGGTACTGGTGGAGCTCCAGAAGGGGTACTAGCAGCAGCCGCTTTAAAATGTACAGGTGGGGATATGCAAGCTCGTTTAAAACCAGCTACGGATGAAGAAATTCGTCGCTGTCATGAAATGGGTATCACTGACCTTAACAAAGTGTTGACTATCGATGATTTAGTGAGTGGTGATGATGTTATCTTCTCTGCCACAGCCATTACAGAAGGAAATGTATTATCTTCTCTTAAATACTTCCCAGGTGGTGCTCGTACTCACTCCGTAGTGATGCGCTATAAAACAGGAACTGTTCGTTTTGTAGATACTATCCATCGATTGGATAAGAAGCTTTCTATGAAAGTGAAATAAATAGCATACATCTATTCTAGGAAAGACCGTCATAAGACGGTCTTTTTCTTGCGTATCAAGGAAAGATTTAGTATACTAGAGTATGAATGTTTGTCAGTCAAAACATGTTTGAAAGGTGATGAGGTATCACCATTGAACGATAACAATAGATAAGATTAGGAGGAATTCAGTTGGAAAAGCTTATTATTCAAGGAGGTACGCCTTTACAAGGTCGTATTCGTGTAAGTAGTGCAAAAAATGCGGTACTACCAATTATTGCGGCGACTTTATTAGCGTCTACTCCAAGCACCCTGCTTGAAATTCCAGATTTGGAAGATGTTCATACTATTTGTGATGTCATTGCATCCCTTGGTGTGAAAGTAACAAAAGATGGAGAAAATATTACTTTTGATGCGTCTACAATTTCTGCTACAGAGGCGCCTTATGATTTAGTGCGTCGTATGCGTGCGTCCTTTTTGGTGATGGGACCTTTATTGGCGCGCAAAGGGGAAGCTCGTATTGCCTTACCAGGTGGTTGTGCTATTGGCAGTCGTCCTATTGATTTGCATTTAAAAGCTTTTGAAGCACTAGGTGCTACTATCAGTATGGGTGAAGGTTTTGTAGAAGCAAAGGCTCCAGAAGGATTAAAAGGTAATTTAATTTATTTAGACTTCCCAAGTGTAGGGGCCACTGAAAATGTAATTATGGCAGCGACCTTTGCAGAAGGCAAAACAATCATTGAAAATGCTGCAGAAGAACCAGAAATTGTTGATTTAGCTACCTTCTTAAATAGTATGGGTGCTAATATTCGCGGTGCTGGTACGGATGTGATTCGTATTGAAGGCGTGAAAGAATTGAAAGGTGCTGTGCATACAGTGATTCCAGACCGCATTGAAGCGGGCACCTATTTAATTGCTGCAGCTATGGCTGGTGGCGATGTATATGTAGAAAATGCCCTTTCAGAGCATTTAAAACCAGTGGTAGCTAAATTAAAAGAGGCTGGAGTTACGGTAGAAGAAGATATTGATGGAATCCGTGTCATCAGTAATGGACAATTGAAAGCAACGTCTATTAAAACTTTGCCATATCCTGGATTCCCAACAGATATGCAGGCCCAATTTATGGCGATGACGACTGTTGCAAAAGGTACAAGTACTGTAATGGAAACGGTCTTTGAAAATCGTTTCATGCATGTAGATGAATTGAAAAAAATGGGCGCTTCTATCGAGGTAGATGATCGTAAAGCCATTGTGACTGGCGTAGAGCAATTGGTAGGTGCTGAAGTGGAAGCTACTGATTTACGTTGTGGTGCTGCCCTTGTGTGTGCAGGCTTAGCTGCCTCTGGAGTGACTAAAGTAGGCCAATTAACACACATCGATCGTGGCTATGATAATTTAGTGGCAAAATTAAAAGGAATAGGTGCTAATATTGTTCGGGTGGACGAGTAAGCAAAAAGAACCTCAAACAAAAGAGGATAGACGGAAACAACGTCGTGTACGTAGAAAACCAATAGGAACGACTACAAAACAAACATCCTTTAAACGGGAAAGTCGTCCTGTATCATTCCTTGAAAAAATGAGCCTTTTGTGGACTACGGATATTGGCATCGACTTGGGGACTACCAATGTAGTGATGTATGTCAAAGGTCGTGGGATTGTCCTAGATGAGCCAGGATTTGTGGCTTGCGATACAAAGACTAGAGAAGTGATTGCCGTAGGTCATGAAGCACGAGCTATTTTAGGTAGAACCCCAGAGGGAATCGAAGTGATTCAGCCCTTAAAAGGGGGCGTCATTGCCGATTATGATACAACAGCGTATATGCTCCGTCATTTTATCCGCCGTGTAGTACCTGTATCGGGAATCATTCGTTCTCGTATCATAGCCTGTGTGCCATCCAGTATTACACCAGTAGAAAAACGGGCTGTGTTAGAAGTGCTGTTACAAGCTGGGGCTCGTAAAATAGTGCTTATGGAAGAACCGTTGGCAGCTGCTATTGGAACTGGCTTAGATAAGGCTGAACAGGTGGGGGCTATGGTGGTCGATATCGGTGGTGGGACCACAGATATTGCTGTCATTTGTGATTCTGGTGTGGTAGTCAGTGAGAGTTTACGCATCGGTAGCGATACCTTTGATGATGCATTACTACAATATATGAAGCGAAAGAAAAAATTACTCATAGGGCCACTCACTGCGGAAGACTTAAAAATCGAAGTAGGTACTGTAGATCCAAGGTCTGGAGAGGAACGAGCTATCGTACGAGGTCGACATAGTGTGACAGGCTTGCCACGAGCGGTAGAAATTACATCAAAAGATATGAAGTTTGCCTTAGAAAGACCAGTGCAACATATCATTGAAGGGATCATTAGTATCTTAGAAAAAACACCACCAGAGTTACTGGCGCAAATTAATGATCATGGTATTATTTTGACTGGTGGAGGCTCTTTACTTCGTGGCTTAGATCGTATGATTACAGAAAAAACGGGTCGTCCTGCTTATGTGGTGGAGCATCCTAGATATTCTGTCATTTTAGGTACAGGAAAAGCTTTATCAGAGTTGAATCAGTTGCGAGATACCTTGGAAGAATTGCGATAGTATATGCTTGTATTCATGATTCTTTCATATAAGGGGTATATACTATAGCTAGTAAAAGTGATAATGTGCAAAGTGCACTGTTTTACTAGGAATTAATTGTTCGAACTCTTGAAAATATGATATACTATACATGGAAGAAAAATGTAGGAGGTGTATATATATGAAAAAAGTTTTTCTATATAGTTTGGGGGTATTGTTAGCAGCATTATTTGTGACAGCTACGGCAGAAGCAGCACCAGTGAATCATGAAACAGTGTTATCTGGTGAAGTAGTGTCTGTGGTCAGTGTAGGAACTTCTGTGAAAGAAGGAGATCCTTTGCTTACAGTGCAAACATTAGGGGGACCTATGGTAGCATCCCGTGCCACTGTGAATGGTGTGGTACAAACAGTCTCTGTGGAGCCAGGTGCTACAGTGGAACGTGGTCAAATTATAACAGTGATCAATAACTAATCATTAATAATCAATAAAAAGAGGCGATATAGATGCAATTACATCGTTTTTGGCGTCGGTACACGAAGGGTGTGCTGGCGCTCTTATTGTGTGGGGCTACTTTTACAAGTGCTCATGCAATAGAATTTATGAAAGTAGAAGATTTACATCGTGGCATGGTAGGACATGCGGATACAGTGGTACAAGGTGACAAGATTGATTCTTTCAAAGTGGAAGTTCTAGGGGTGATGAAACAACGTGGTCCTTCAGGAGACTTAATCTTGGTAAAAGTATCAGGTCCCATCATTGATGCATCTGGTGGTATTGTTCATGGTATGAGCGGTAGCCCTGTATACATTGATGGAAAATTGGTAGGTGCCGTTGCCTATGGATGGGGATTTACAGATGGTACTTTAGGGATGGTGACACCGATCGATCAAATGGTAAAACTATGGGATGAGAAGTACCAAAAAGATTTACCAAATCCGTGGAAAGATACACAGTTGATTCCATTGGGAACACCATTGATGGCAGATGGCTATGATGAAACATCCTTAGCATATTTAGGGACAAAGTTTAAGGATTTTGGTTATAAAGGATATGCTACAGCTAGTGATAGCACTGATGATATTGTGAAACCAATGGTACCTGGTGGCTCTATTGCGGCGTTACTGGTAAAAGGTGATTTAAAGATGGGTGCGGTAGGTACCGTTACCTATGTCGATAAGGATAAAGTGGTTGCCTTTGGTCACCCATTTGATAAACGAGGCTCTACTGGATACTTCATGAATAACTCCAGTATTTTTACAGTAGTAAAAAGTATAGACTCAGGTTTTAAATTGGGGTCCTTAGGTCGAGAAGTAGGTGTAATTACAGAAGACCGTGGGGCAGGTATTGCTGGCACTGTTGGAGTATTTGGGAAAGGTGTTCCTGTGCGCATGCAGCTTCGTGATTTAGATCGTGGAGTAGAGCGAAATGCGGCTGTGACTGTGGTGGAATCTTCTAAATTGACACCAACCTTAGTGGCTACCTCTGTGTATAGCTTGCTGAATAAAACATTAGACCGTGTCGGTGGTGGTACAGCTAAGATCAATATTAAGATTACACCGGTAGATCCAAAGTTACCTACCTTAGAACGCCGCAATATGGTGTATTCTGGTAGTTCCGTGTCTGAAAAATCCATCGATGAATTATTCGATATTGTAGAAAGCTTAATGAACAATGCTTTCAAAGACTATGAAATCCGTGATATTCAAGTGGATGTACAAGTGGAAGAAGCAAAACGTACAGCTACGATTATCGATGCTAGTGCAGACCAAGTCATTGTATCTCCTGGTGACAATATTGTAATTACTGCAAACTTACAAGCTTACCGTGAAGGAAAGATTCAACGAGAAATTATCTTTAAAGTACCAGACGATCAAAAGCTAGGAACCTATACGCTTGAAGTGCGTGGCGGTGGCGTTATTCCTTTGCCGTATTTGTTTGAAAAACAAAAATATAATCTGACTGATGAAATTGTAGAGCGATTGAAAGTACATAAAAACTTTGATGAATATTTTAAAGACCTCAGTGAAGATGATCAGAACAACCAAATTGTGGCAGAGTTTTTAGCTGACGATATCAGCATGGTGGAAGAGTCTGGGGGCAAGGCGAAAAAGCAACGATTAGAAGCAGAGGATGCAGATGATGACGATGATGATTTGCCAATTACAGGTAAGCATAAAAAAGGCCTGAAAGCATCGGATGATGATGAAAAAGAAAAGAATGAATCTGCTCGTGTAGTAGTAGATTATGTTGTCTTAGGTGATGGACAGTTTACGGTACAAGTGGTAGATAAAAAAGATCGAGACCATTTGCGTAAACAGCGGATCAAAGAAAAACTTTCAAATTTAAAAGAGAAAGTAAAAGCAGAAGAGTCAGACCAAAAGAAAAATAAATAGTCTTATCCGAAGAGAGCAGGAAGTGATATAGCATCATTTCCTGCTTTTATTTTGAAAACTCCGATGGTACTACTGCACATTCAAAGAGTTTTGTGATATACTGAAGATTGATACAAATACTCAGGAGGAACTATGATTTGGTTAACATGGATTGGTAAGCAAATGATCTTTTTCCTATCCCAGATAGGTGAGGCCATGTTGTTACTATGGAGAACCATAGGACAATTACCAAAAATAAATTGGAAACTCACAATCGAACAAATGGCACACTTAGGGGTGTATTCCTTGCCGATTTTATCATTAACTATGTTTTTTGCAGGCGCTGTGATGACATTGCAAATGGCAGATGTATTGATACACTATGGTGCACAGGGAACTGTGGGTGGTATTATGGCCATTGCTATGGGGCGCGAATTAGGCCCAGTTTTAGTTGGCGTTGTATTAGCAGGTCGTGTGGGTGCAGCTATTACGGCAGAGTTAGGAACTATGAAAGTAACAGAGCAAATCGATGCCTTAAAGGTCATGGCGGTTAACCCCATTGGGTATCTTGTAGTACCTCGTGTTGTAGCATGTATGATTATGGTGCCAATCTTGACATTTTATGGTGTTCTTATCGGTACAGGTGGGGGATACTTGGTAGCTACCATAGTGAAAGGACTAGCCGGTTCTACCTATTTAGACTCCATTCAAATTTTTGCGATCCTATCTGATTTGACGTACGGACTCATTAAATCTTGTGTGTTCGGAGCGGTTATTGCCCTAGTTGGATCTTATAAAGGCATGTACACAGATATGGGGGCAACTGCTGTTGGCTATGCTACTACTAGCTCTGTAGTAACCAGTATCATTTTAGTCTTTATATTAAATTACTTTTTATCAGTCTTATTATTCTAGGAGGACCTATGATTGAATTACAAAACGTGGTCCTAGCCTATGAGAATAGAATTATTTTAGACCATGTAGATTTAACTATCCATGATGGAGAAACTCTAGCTATTTTAGGAGGCTCTGGAGCGGGCAAAAGTACTTTGCTTAAATTGATTATCGGTCTTTTACGGCCTACCAGTGGTACTATTTTAGTAGATGATGTAGATATTACGAAAATCGATGAGAATGAATTCGATCGGTTGCGACAAACTATGGGGATGGTCTTTCAATACTCTGCGTTATTTGATTCTATGAGTGTAGGAGAGAATGTAGCCTTTGGACTACGCCAACATACGACGATGAGCGAAGAGGAGATTCAACGTACTGTAGCTAGAAAGCTACGTATGGTAGGATTGCCAAAGACTGAACAGTACATGCCTAGTGAACTATCAGGGGGGATGAAAAAACGGATTAGCTTGGCTCGTGCTATTGCTTTAGATCCTAAAATCATTCTATATGATGAACCGACATCAGGATTGGATCCGATTACATCGGGCACCATTAGTCGTTTAATACGGAGCATGCAATCTCATTTGCAATGTAGTTCTATCGTGGTCACTCACGATATGAACTCAGCCTTTTTTGTGGCAGACCGCATTGCCTTACTAGATAAAGGAAAGTTTATTGAAGTATCACCAACAGAAGAGTTTAGACATTCTAAGAATCCGAAGGTACAACAATTTATAGAGGGTCGTAAATCTGTGAAAACAGAGATACAAGAAGAAGGAGATATACCATGAAGTGGACAACAGAGGCGAAGGTAGGTCTATTTACCGTAGTGGGGGTAGTCCTATTTGCTGTGTGTATTGTATTTTTAGGACGATTTGATATATTTGCAGCTCCTACTATGCATATTGCTGGGAATTTTCAATCTGTAACGGGGTTGAAAGAAGGCAATACTGTGCGCTTTTCAGGGGTGAAAGTAGGGAAAGTCAAATCTATGCAAGTCACTGACAAAGGGATTACGGTGGCTATGGACATCGACAAGGATGTAAAAATTCCGACAGACTCTGCTTTTACCATGGAAAGTGATGGTATTTTAGGGGATAAATTCATCCAAATTACGCCAGGCCGTAGTACTTTGTATTTAGATGATGGTGCTTTCATTACAGGGGATGGAAAAAGTGAAATCGATAAAACCATGGCGCAAGCTACGAAATTGATGGAAGCGGCCACCACTACATTGCAATCCATGAATGGCATCATTGGTGATGAAAAAACACAAAGCGCTTTACGCAATGCCTTACAATCGACAGAGTTAATTGCTCAAAATACAGCAAATTTGACGGCTCAAATGAATGCTATGTTAGCGAATAATAGTGACAATATTTCAGCTTTAACAGCGAATATGGTAGGCATTACACGAAATATGGAATCCTTGACAAATCAAATGGATACGAATATGAAACAATTTAATGCAGATGGTCAAGCAGGAACAGAAATGCGTCAAATTGTGAATAATTTGAAAACTACTACAGATAGTATTTCAAAAATGGCAGGCGCTATGGAAGGAGTTGTAACAGACCCTAAGAGCGCTGCGGATATTAAGGAAACTTTGCATAATACAGCACAATTAACGACTAAGCTAAATCGTCTTACCGGTGGGGACGTGAAAGCAGGTTCGGATGGAAAAAAGTCGGATCTTAAGACGCAGATAGGAGCAGAGGTATTGTACAATCCAGAGGATAAAAAAGCTCGTACTGATGCAGATGTGCGCCTTATGACGAAGGATTCTATCTATACCTTAGGGATTTCCAATATAGGTAATGGTTCGAATGTGGACCTTACCTATGGAAAACGAGTGCTAGATCAAGTATACCTACGAGGTGGTTTATTTGATGGAAAACTAGGCGTAGGAGCCGATGTGGGATTTGGAAAACCAGTTTCACTATCTGGAGCTCTATTCGATATCCGCCATGGTTCCTATCGGATTCGTTCAGATGTTCAATTATGGAAAGATACTTATGTGGTAGGTCAATGGACTTGGTATGGACATGACCATAACCGTGTGAATTATTTTGGGCTAAGAAAGACATTTTAGGAGGACCCAATGAATACAAAAATAATGACAGTAGCAGCGATGTTAGCAGCCTATGCATGTACAGTAGGAGCAGCGGCACCGCAAACAGATACAGTAAAATTAGTACATTTTCAAGAAAAAGCAACTGCGCAAGCAGCAATGATGACAAAGGCATATAAAAACCAAGCACAGACAAACAGTCAATCTGTGTCTATTACATTGCCACAATCCATTGCATTAGCATTGCAAAATAATAGAACCTTACATCAATCTCAATGGGATTATGAAGCGGCAATAGCACAAGTAGGAGTTGCGACTAGCGGTAGGAATCCAGTAGTGACGTATAATTATAGCGCTAACCATACAGGAAATGAAGTGAACGGTGTTAGTAAAACTGGAAATGCCTTTTCGCATCAATTAGGTGTGGGAGTATCTGTATTTAATCGTGCTTTGGATGCACAAATTGAAGCAGCTAAATATAGTCGTGATGGCAGTGGCGCAGCATTAACGGAAGCCGCACAAACAGCTAAATTAACGGCAGCAACTAATTATTTGTCCCTTATCATGTCTCGTAATAAGGTAAATGTAGCAGAACAAACAGTCCGTGATTACGAAGAACATTTAAAAAATGCTAACTTACAATATCAAGTAGGTATTGTATCTAAATCTGATGTACTGGCTACGAATACACGATTAGCGAATGCAAAAACTGCTTTAGTAGAAGCGAAAAACGCTGCTAATTTAGCAGAGGCAAAGTTCAATAATCATGTAGGATTGCCTGTATCTACACCAATCGTAACAGCAGACAAAGAATTAAGCTATGCACCATATGGTATTTCATTGGAATCTGCAAAATCTTATGGAGTAGCACATCGTGGTGCCATTGTACAAGCGGCAATGGCAGTGAAAGCAGCCGAAGAAAATGTAGGCCTTGCAGATGCTTCTGATATTCCAGTGGTGAAAGCCAATGCTAGCCGACGCATGAATGGTGCACATTGGGCTGGTAACGATAGCAAAGACTGGTCCGTAGGCGCTACCTTATCTTGGAATGTATGGGATGGGGGCCAATCAAAAGCTAATGTAAGTGCTGCTAAAGCAAAGTTAGAAAAAGCGAAAGAAGCCTATGCACAAACGATTGATACGGTAGAGTTACAAGTGCAAGAGGCGTACTTAAATTTAAAAGCAGCAGAACAAAAAATTAAAAGTACTCATGCTGCAGTAGAAGCAGGACAGGAAGATTTCCGCATTAAAACATTGCGTTACCGTTCTGGAGTAGGCACAAATGTGGATGTGCTTGATGCAGAAACGGCGTTAGCCACAGCTCGTAATAATTATGTAGATGCTCTATATAACTATAACTTAAGCATGGCTACCTTAGAAAAGGCAATGGGTATTTCTGTAGAAGCCACAGTGGGTAGTGGCGCAATGATTGTGAATCAAGGATAGTGGTCATACCGATATGAGGTGAATCATGAAGAGGAAACACTGGATACTAGGTATCGTACTCGGTGGATGTGTAGCAGGCGTTGGATTCGGCTTACAACCATTGAGTGAAACCTATGTAGGGCCTTATGTGCAAGAACAATTACATACAGCACTGAATGGAACTGTTTCCTATTCAACATTTCACATTGGTTGGGATGGTTCTGTTCAAATGAAGGATCTTATCGTAGACGATGCGAAAGGGCAACGTGTGCTTACCACAGATGCATTGACGATATCCATTCAATGGCTTAAGGTATTGCAATATCCTTTTGGACAGGTATCGCCAGATGCCTTAATCGGTACGATTACTGTCAGCTCACCGCATGTCAATGTGGTACAAGATGAACAGGGGCAATGGAATGTACTACAATTGCTTAAGGAACGAGAGTCGGATAGTCCTAGTCAATTTAGTGGATTGTTGCGGCTAGAGAATGGGTCTATATCCTTATTCTTGCCTCATGCAGAACCGTTGCTCTTATCGGATGTGAATATGACCGTCCTAGGTGATGGTGGACATATGCTAGATGGAGTCGTGGATGCCCAATTAGGAAAGGATCATATTCATTCCAACATACAATGGGCGTTGGATGACAGTGGTAATCGATCATTCTATGTGGAAACACCACATTTAGATATAGCTCCTATTATAAATCGAATCTCTTTACCAACTGCAGTAAGTCCTATCAGTGGTGAGCTGACAGATGTAGCATTGACAGTCACACAACGTGGTGGTTTCTGGTATGGGGAAGGGGGACTTTCCTTCCAAAATGTAGGAACGACGCTTCAAGGTTATCGGTTAACATCTGGGAAGGGGACACTTCAAATCCATGGAGATGTGCTGTTCTTGGATGGAATTGAAGCGAATGTGAATGACGAGCACCTTCGTGTGAGTGGCACTGTACACCATGTCTTTGATGAGGATCCTACATTACATGTCAACGTAGGATTGAAAGAGTGGAATCTAGCCTCGTTTGGTCAATTGCCACTGACAGGGACTATTACGGCAGAGGCATTGTTAACAGGACCTGTATCGAATGTAAAAGCTAGTGCCGATGTAGAGTTGCGAGATATGGCCTATGAAGGAATCACAGTAAATCGAGGGAAAGGACATCTTTCCTATGGAGACCAAGTGGTTCAAGTGGAAGATGTGGAGCTGAGTACTCAAGGTGGAATTGTGACTGGTACTGGTTCCTATCATATGGATACAGAAGATTTCTCAGCACAAGTAGAGGTACAAGATGTATCCTTATATGGATTGCCTCTTGAGGGATTACCTTCCGTACATGGCACAGTAAATGGGTCCTTAACCATTGAAGGGAAACAGGGGGCGATTTCCAATATAAACGGCTCTGTGCATGGACACAACATTGGGTATCAATCTATCTTAGTGGATGCCTTGGATGCCAGTGTATTTTGGGATGGTACAGAGCTAGTAGTGCCATATCTAAATGGTACTTGGGGTCGAGGTACTTTCACGGGTAGTGGTCGATTAGGCAATGGTACATTTGGTATTAATTTGCATGGCACTAACATTGGATTAGAACAATTCAATGAGTGGAGCCCTAAACTGTTGGGCGGCACTGTTTCTTTAGAGGCTAACTTACAAGGGTCCCTAGAGAATCCGACAGGAACGGTTATGATTGCTGGTGAAACTCTTTCCTATGGAACAACCAAGTTTGACCGTGCTTTTGTTAAGACCAAGTTAGAGGATACTACCCTCCATATTCTTGAAGGTGATATGGAATATAGAAAAAGCACCTATGATCTAGAAGGGTTCATCCGGTTAGACGGTGAACAAACGATAGATATCAAAGGGTCTGCAAAGGATGTGCGTATCGAAGATGTGTTGCCAAACTTTACAGATATCCCTATGACAGGATGGCTTAATACGGATGTTCATGTACAAGGAACAGTACAACGCCCGCAAATAGAAGGGCATCTGAAAGCTTGGGATGGGTCCGTATACGGTAAACTCTTTTCATCCATTGAAGGAGCCTATACATATCATGATGGTCATCTCCATTTGCCAAGGTTAGATATCAGTACCTATGGCTCCTCTATCATTGTAGATGGAGATATACAAGGTAAGCAGCTAGATATTAATTTTGTAGGCGATGCGGTACCCATTGAACCATTCGTTCGTGATGCGGGTCTTAACATAGTTGGCTATGTTGGTGCAGAAGGTCATCTCGGTGGCACTGTAGATGCCCCAATCTTTGAAGGAAACGTGCAGTCCGATACGATGCAGGTGAAAGATACTACCTTGCATGATATAACAGGTTCTGTGTACATTACACCACAGGTAGTGCATCTACAAGGGTTGACTTTCACAGGCAGTGGCACTAGTCGCTATGAAGTGAAAGGTGGAGTTCAATTAGAGAATCCAAAACGCTTATTTGGGTATGTGCATGTCAAAGATGGAGATTTACATCAATTATTGGCGTTAACCAACGCACAAGTACCAGATGTGAATGGAAAGTTGCAGGCTACTATTGAGTTAGGTGGTACTAGTGACAGTCCGAGACTGGACGTAAAAGGAACTCTTGAGGATACGACTATTCGCGATGAAGTGGTAGGGACGGCTACGCTAGACCTAGGTTATGGTGGGCGGACAATTGATATTCGGACCTTCAAATTGCCTATTAAAGAAGGCCTTATTGTGGGCAAAGGGAAAGCCGATTTAGATGGATCTACGGATATTCAGTTGGTGGCATCGAAAGTGCCGGTACAAACCGTACTGCCTCTAGTAACCAAAAATGTAAATGCACAGGGAAATTGGAATTTTATCATCAATGTGCATGGACTTACGAAATCACCAAAGGTAGAATTTTCCAGTGAAGTGGAACAAGCAGTCATCAATGGTATTAGCCTAGATCAGTTGAGTATCTTAGGAACCATGGAAGACCAAGTAGTGAATGTCCAACAAGGAATGATTAAAAAATCAGACTCTTCTATTAAAGTTCGCGGCAAGCTACCATTGGGGGCTTTTGTAACCAATGAATACGTAACTAATGATATGACGAAACAGTTTGATGTGTACGTGGACATGAATGAGGCAAACTTGTCTGTTCTGCCATTGATGTTTAAAGAAGTGCAGTCTGCTGACGGCGCTATTCATGGTGTTGTTCATGTGACAGGCAATTCGTCGAATATTTTAGCCAATGGTACTGTAGAGCTCGCTAATGGGTCTATGCAATTACAATCGTTGAAAAAGCCGGTGACCCAATTAAAAGGACAGCTATTGTTCCGGGGCAATCATGTAGATATTACAGGTAGCACCACAATGGGTAAGGGTAATGCAGGTCTATCTGGGAATATTGGTTGGATGGGCTCTGGCATTACGTCCTACTACGGTGCGTTGCAGATGAAAGGCATCGAAATTGCCCATGCCTTCTATACAGGCCCGTTAGATGGTGAACTGTACATCGTCGACAAACAGGATATGCCGACATTGGTGGGGGCTATTACACTGCATGATGTGGTAGCTTCGATTCCATTGAGCTTTGAAAGTTCAGATACATCCATTCCATTAGGATTAGACTTAACCATTGATGCGAAAGATAATGTACGTCTTTATAATCCATTGCTCTACGATATGTTCTTGCAAGGTAAGGTTAAATTTGAAGGAACGGTAGGAGAGCCGAAGGCGAGTGGTAAGTTATCCGTCAACAAAGGGCATGTGAAATATTTAAAAAATCGTTTTAAAATCACAGAAGGACAGGCAAAGTTTGTTACAGGTAGTATCATTCCTGAACTCAATGTACGAAGTATGGCAAATGTGAAAAATTATCGCATATCTCTACAAGCGGAAGGACCTGCTACGCAGATGAAATTAAAATTAACGTCTGAACCTAATTTGTCGGAACGTCAAATCATTTCGCTGTTGACATTTGGTCGGAATGTGGGCAATGCTAGTGGAGTTACATCGGAAGATGCCAATGCTTTATTGACATCTAGTTTACAGTCTTTGGCGTTTGGCTATATTGAAGATGTGTTGCAAGATACATTGGGATTGGATTTGGTGAACATTACCACAGGCTCCTTAGATGGAAAAGACTCTCGTGATTTGCAGGAAAAAAATAATTTTAACGTTACCATCGGTAAATATGTAGTACCGGATTTGATGGTCACCTTAACTAGAGGTCTTAAGAACGACCATGTGTCGTATGGCTTTCAGTATGATATCAATCGTAGTATTAGTGCTACAGGATGGATTAATAATGAAAATAAACGCTATTTAGGGGCGCAGTGGCGTTATCGATTCTAAAGGAGGTGAAAGTATGCTCAATGATTATATTGCCAGCGTGGATACAATTGAATTATTGACCGGGGAAGAAGAACAGAAGCTCTGGAAGGCTTATGAAGAACAAGGAGACTTGGAGGCTCGTATGACGATCATTGAGCATTACCAACCTTTAGTGTTGAAAGAAGCTAATGTGTACCAATCTTCTAAGGTAGATAGGATGGATTGTATTCAAGAGGGGACGATAGGGCTCATTGAAGCGGTAGAGCGATATGATTCTAAGAAGGGCGTAGCTTTTTCGCTCTATGCAGTGCATCGTATTCGAGGGCGTATCTTGGATTATCTTCGTAAGGAAGGTAAGGAAGGGATTGTGCTACAATCGGAAACGGAAGATGGTGAAACTTGGTGGGAACAATTACCTGCTGAGGGCCCTTCTACAGAAATCGTTTGCGAGGAACGCATGTATGGTGATATGGTCACATCCGCAATGAAACAGTTGCCCTTGGCGGAGCAGCATGTAGTGGAAGAAGTGTATTACAAGGACCATAGTGTAGCCTCTATTGCAGATACCTTGGAATGCAGTCATAGTTATATCCATCGATTGAGAAGAAAAGGCTTGGCACGGCTTAAGGGGTTATTGGAAACAGCAAAAGAGACATGGGATAAAAGTTAATTCTGGTGAATAGAGCCTATCTGACTATAAAGCACTACCTAAGTGTCAACTGATTCGTTGATGACAAGGGCAGTGCTTTTTATCTATAAGGGTATATCGAAAAAATTCCCTTGACATAAATAGGGTTTTTGTTTATTATAATTATATTATTATATAAAGAACAGTGATGCGAAGGATATGACCCTAACCATCTATACTTTCAGAGAAAGATACCTTGGCTGCGAGTATCTAGTGTAGACTTAGATGTTACCACCTTCAAACTGGTTTGGTGAAGGCTTAGCTTGTAATCAAATCCGTGAGGACCCGTTATCGTCCGTAAGAGTGAGTCCGTTATATAGGACTAACTAGGGTGGAACCGCGAAGATCTTCGTCCCTTGGGTGGGAGAGGGTCTTTTTTTGTTGGTAAAAAGTATTGCCATCCCCAATGGCATAGTAGTATTAGACCTAGGGAGGTAACCTATGAGTGAAGTAAATATCATTTTACCTGATGGAAGTTCTAAAGCCTTTGCAGCTGGAACTACTTTGGGTGAAGCAGTGAAACAACTATCAAACAGCTTAGCAAAAAAAGTATTAGCTGCTGATGTAAATGGTGAATTAACAGATTTACGTGAAGTACTAGTAGAAGGTTCTAAAGTAAGCTTTTTAACATTTGCGGAAGACGGTGGCAAACATGCATTCCGTCATACTGCATCTCATGTGATGGCGCAAGCTGTGAAACGTTTATGGCCAGATGCACAATTGGCCATTGGACCAGCGATCGAAAATGGTTTCTACTATGACATCGATATGGAACATAAATTGGTGCCAGAAGACTTACCGAAAATCGAAGCGGAAATGAGCCGCATTGTAAAAGAAAACTTGCCTATCGAAAAAGTATTGATGGAACGTCAAGAGGCACTAGATTTCTTCGCTGCAAAACATGAAAATTATAAAGTAGAGTTAATCAATGATTTGCCTGCTGATGCAGTGATTTCTGCGTATAAACAAGGTGAATTTACAGACCTTTGTGCAGGCCCACACTTAGCAAGCACTGGTAAAGTGAAAGCTTTCAAATTACAAAGCATTGCAGGTGCATACTGGCGTGGCGATGAAAAAAATAAAATGTTGCAACGTATCTATGGTACTGCTTTTGAAAAGAAAGAAGAACTAGAGGAATACTTACACTTATTAGAAGAAGCAGCTCGTCGTGATCATCGTAAATTAGGCAAAGAGCTTGGCTTGTTCGTTATCAAAGAAGAAGGACCAGGATTCCCATTCTTCTTGCCAAAAGGTATGGCGGTACGTAACGCCTTAGAAGATTTCTGGCGTGAAGTACATCATGACTATGATTATGAAGAGGTTCGTACTCCAATTATCTTAAGCCAACATTTGTGGGAAACATCTGGTCACTGGTTCCATTACCGTGAAAATATGTACACAACACAAATTGACGGAGCAGAATATGCCATAAAACCAATGAACTGCCCAGGCGGTATCTTGGTGTATGCAAACGATATGCATTCATATCGTGATTTGCCAATTCGTATGGCAGAACTTGGTTTAGTACATCGTCACGAATTGAGCGGTGCTTTACATGGTTTATTCCGTGTACGTAGCTTTACACAAGATGATGCCCATGTATTCATGACTCCATCTCAAATTAAAGAAGAGTTAATGAGCGTTATCGACTTATTCGGTCGTATCTACTCTCAATTTGGCTTGTCCTATCATGTAGAGTTAAGTACAAAACCAGAAGGCGCTATTGGCGACGATGCGATTTGGGACTTAGCAACAGAAGCATTGCGTGAAGCGATTGAGGCAAAAGGTATTCCATATCGTATCAACGAAGGTGATGGTGCGTTCTATGGCCCTAAATTAGATTTCCATATTCGCGATTCTATCGGCCGTACATGGCAATGTGGTACTATCCAATTGGATATGAACTTGCCAGAACGTTTTAACTTGGAATATATCGCAGAAGATGGTCAAAAACATCGTCCAATCATGATTCACCGTGCATGCTTTGGTTCTATGGAACGTTTCATTGGTATCTTGATTGAACACTTTGCAGGGGCGTTCCCAACTTGGATGGCACCAGTACAAGTGAAAATCCTTCCAATCAGTGAAAAACATGTCGAATATGCTGAAAAATTACGCAAAGCATTTAAAGATGCCTATGTGCGTGTGGAACTAGATGATCGCAGCGAAAAGATCGGTTACAAAATCCGTCAAGCACAAATGGAAAAAGTATCCTACATGCTTGTGGTAGGTGACAAAGAAGTGGAAGAAGGAAAAGTAGCTGTTCGTAAACGTGGTGTTGGTGAACAAGGGGCGATTCCTTGGGAAGAATTCTTGGCAAATATCCAACAAGAAATTAAAGATCGTGCATAATCACTAAAATAAACAGGATAGTATGGAGGCACTTTGCGTGAATCTGATACATGGATCCTAGTGGATTTTTGATGATATAAGTATTGTGTATACATATGAAAAGCATCTTCACAAGAAGGTGCTTTTCATCATATAATACAATGAGAAAGAAATTGGTCTTTCCTTTTCTAGTATTCCGAGTAGAGGTGATGGAATCATGATTACATTTGACGATGCAGAAAAGCAAAAATTAAGTCCTGAGGATTTAAAAAAATTAAAGAAGCATAATGATATCAATGAATGGCCGTGTCCATTATCAGATGATATGAAAAAGCAAATGCATGATAGCTTTAAAGTTGTGCCTAAGAAAAAATAAGAAAAAGCCGTAGCGACCGATGATTAGGTTCGCTACGGCTTTTTTTAGAAAAATGAAGAAACGCCATACATAGGATGACGTTTCTTGTGGGGGCTATATTTATATAGTAAGTGATATGTACAACTGCATCATTAGAGGTGTATGTGAATGCACATATTTTGGCAATCAGATAGTTGTATCAAGAGATATAGATTCTATTGCAGATAGAATACTACATTTGCTGTTTTGTTAGCGGACATATCTCCCTTCTCTATAGGTGTAGAGCTAGATAAATCCATAGATTTTACTGCAAGCATAGCATATCTAGGGTTTACCTCCATAGTCTGTGTGCGTGTAGTTCCTAAGCTTGCGGATTTAACAGGACCTAGTTCGCGGCCAAGAGATTTTGCAATCACTTCCGCTTGGTGGCGTGCATCACTAATGGCAGATGCAGATAATTGATCTTCTATCTCTTGGGATACATCGGTTTGGAAGGTAAGGGAATTGATATCAGAAGCGCCACTAGCAATAGCTGCGTCGATGGCTTTTCCAATAGAGGATGTGTCATAGACCCTTACAACAACAGTGTTGTTTACATTATAACCATTTAATTTTGAGTTCCCATCAATGTAATCGTAATTAGGGTTGATAGTAATGTTAGATGTTTGGATATTATTTCTAGATACGCCTAAATGTTGTAGGGATGAGATAAGTTTAGACATAATCGCATCATTTTGAGATTTTGCAGATTGAACAGACGTATTTTTGCTAGATACCCCAAGGTTAAGTAATGCATAGGATGGTGCCACTTGGCGAACAGCTTGGCCTGTGACGGATATTTCTCCAGCGGACATATTTGCAGTCATATCTGCAGCCATAGTGCCCACTGTGGCAGATGTCATCAGTGCGCCGATAGTGAAAGCTTTCAAAAGCAATGAATGTTTCATAAAATCGTCCTTTCTATATGATGTACCTGTTGACAAAGAAAAAATAAGTACCCTACAATGGTATATATACAGTACATCTAGTATTTGTTATTATACTACATAAACTATGTGAAAGTATGATGAAGGTTAGGAGTAAAACTATGAACCCTATTGATATTATGTTAGATCATAAAAGTATTCGACAATATAAACCGATGCGAGTATCTCCGCAACATTTAAGTATTTTGTTAGATGTAGCGAAACGGACTGCTACAAGCATGGGGATGCAAACATTCAGTATCATCCGTATTGTGAACCCAGAAATTAAAGCAGCCATTGCAGAAGTATGTAAACAAGACTATGTGAAAGATATGCCTGAATTGTTTGTATTTGTGGTGGATGCCTATCGCAATGCACAAATTATGAAAGAAAAAGGGCTAAACCTTGATACGGCAAGTGATGCGGATCGATTCTTTCAAGGGTGGACTGATGCTTGCCTAGCGGCACAAAATATGGTGACCGCAGCAGAATTGGCAGGATATGGTACAGTATATTTAGGTAGTGTGTTAAATGATGCAGAGAAGATGATTGAAATTTTGAAATTACCTGAATTAACATTCCCTGTGGTAGGACTTGGCTTAGGTATGGCAGATCAAAAACCAGCGTTGAAACCGCGTATGCCAAGAGAAGCAAATGTGTTTGACGATGCGTATAGCACATTTGATAATTATCATGAACTACTAGAAGATTATGATGAAGAAATGAACCAATATTATGATCTTCGTAGCCCGAATTACCCATTGCCAAAATTTACAGATCAAGTAGTGGGACGATTACAGATGAAAGATGAGAAACGCAGTGCTTTGGTGGAAATGGCAAAAACTCAAGGGTTTCATTTGTAATGCTATGTAGTCTTTGACGGTTTCATCTGTATATAGCAAAAGAAAACGAGCAACACATTCCTTCACAAACGGCACTACGTAATGTTTGTTCAGGAACATGTTGCTCGTTTCTATATTTTTGTTTATATGACTGATATAAGACCGTCATAAGACTACTACGCATGACTGCATTCTAGTGTGGGGGATGCTGTACTCTTATGATGTTTGGGGAATTTAGGTAGTAAGGAGCCACACAAACTGTTCTGTGTATAACTACGTTAATCAGAAGAAACATAAGTAGTCCCGTCACATGAGGGTATAAAAAAACGATTATAATTACAAGCAAGAGGTGTACATTGTGCTTTAGATTAGGTGTACTTAATTTAGTTGTTTTAAGAAGGGCTAGATTATATAGGAGAATTCTATAGAAAAAATATATATAAATACAAAAAAGTGGGGTTGCAAATTATTGGTAAATAGCATATAATACTTTTAGTGCTTGAGACACAAGCGCTTTTAATTTTCTCAAAAGTTATTAACTAAGAAAATTAAAAAAGATTAAAATAACTGTTGACACGAAATTGTGAATCTGTTATTATAATCTAGTCGCCACAACGCAGTGTTGTGAATGACAAAGTTGATCTTTGAAAACTGAACAATGTAAGGTAATTACTTCGAAAGAAGTAAACATAAGCCAG
>NZ_RQVC01000011.1:0-69488 GCF_003992085.1 Veillonella sp. CHU732 | reverse complement strand
ATATATGATGGATTGTGGTATGAATTAGCTTTTTTATATCATGCAGGTAAGCCGCGTATGATGTTAAATCCTATGAGAAGAATTATAGAAACATTTATAATATTCACTGGAATAGACGAATTTTATGCTAAAAATCAAGATATAAAACGACTGCTTAATGTTAATTCACATGGTAATGTAGTTTTTGATGTGGATACTACAAGCATAGGCTGTGATGATTTAATTAATATGATGAAATCTCTATTTAAGAATAATAATTATGAAGCACATTTCAATAAAAAGTGGAAACATTGGAAGAAACATTGTAATGGTTAATGATAGGAAAGGCCTTTAAAGTTCTTTAAATCAATTTGAAAAATAATTAGTATAATTTATATAAAAGTATGTGAGGATATCTCTAGTGATGTACAGCCATATAATTATTTACATGGCTAAAAGGGGGGGAATAATGTATAATCGCTACTAGAGTGTTTTTGTAATAGTATAGATGATAACTTTAATATAAAAGGTCAGGTGTAATAGGCATGGCGAATGGCAGCCTTTTGGCTAAAAAATTACATATAGTATCAAAAGAAAATAAATGGCACAAAATATTATCCTTAGCTAGTTTGTCGAAAGAAGAGTTAAACAAGGAATTGGCAAAGGGGATAGATTCGTTAAAGAATACACGATCTTATACTATAGACGAAGTAGATGCGTTTTTTATGAAGAAATACGGTATATAAAAAAGGACTGTAACGAAAATGTAAAAATGTACATTTTGTTACAGTCTCTTTTTGCATACGTTATATTAAATTACGTTTCCTGTTTCTGTATTCTCCAACAAAAAATCAATGACATGTTTATGAATGATTCCATCCTGGCTAAAGTCAACGGTATCCATGGAGAGAACAAACTTAGGGTAATTATCTTGTACATGAGCATAGACGCCAAATTCACGTTGTCGTGTGGCTTCTGTTTCCATGAGATAGGACACTTGATAGTATATTCGTTCCTTATCTTTAGTGGCGATAAAGTCGATTTCCATATCTTTTACTTTCCCAATTTCTACGGTATATCCTCTAGAAATCAGCTCAATATATACGATATTTTCCAGGGCTCGTTCAATATCTTTCGTATTAGAATACCCCTTAGCAGCCCGAAATCCATGATCCGTAAGGTAATATTTTTCATCGATTTTAAGATTCTTTTTACCGACCGTATCGAATCTAGACACCTTTTTCAGGATGAAAGCTTGCTGACAATAGTCTAAATAATTCAGGATAGTATCAATAGAAACATCCCGATGCTCGCTCTTTAAATACTTTTTAATACTAGTTGCCGAAACAGGGGACCCTATATTTTGTATAGTAAATGATAGGATTCGATTGAAAATATCTACATCGCGAATCTTATTGTGTGTTAACACGTCTTTAATCAAAACCGTATGATACACATCATTTAGATATTTATAACTACTATTTTCTTCTAGGTTAAAGTATTTTAAGGTAGGCATACCACCTAATTGAACAAACTTAGTGAATAGCTCTTCCTTACTTAGATGTTTTTCCTGAAATACTTCTATAAACTCATCAAATGTAAATGGTTGTATTTCAAACTCTACATATCTGCCAGCAAGAAGTGTAGCAAGCTCGCCAGAGATTAAGGATGAATTGGAGCCAGTAATATAGATATCACAATCTCTATCAACGCGCAGACCATTTACAACTTTTTCCCAATCTTGGACTAATTGTATCTCGTCAAAAAAATAGTAGAGTTTTCCATCCAAGTGTTTCGTTGTTTCTATGAGATGCTTAGCTAGTAGTGCTGCAGTGTTTATCTCTAAAAATTCTAAGGATTCAAAATTAATATAAATTTTTTGTTCATCAGGTACTTCCTGCAAGATAGTATCTTTAATGATTGTTAATAAAGTAGACTTCCCCACACGACGCATACCTGTGAGAATTTTAATCACTGGTTTATCAATAAACGGTTCTATTTGTGCCAAGTACTTAGGGCGTTTAATATATTCCACGGCTAACACCTCACTTTCATTGATTCTATTATACTCGAAATAGATGTATATTCCAACAGTGATTTCGACTATAATCGAAATCATCAGCACTTATGTATATGATTTCGACTATAATCGAAATCATCAGTAGATATTAGCGTAGATTCGATTATAATTGAAATCTACATGAGCTTTATGATATAAAACGCCTAAAAAATCAACATATCGTAAATATTTGTGATATAATAAAGACAAAGAAGCGTCATCAACGTGAGTTGGGCTCATCTCTTCCTATTATGGGAGGAGGTGGTTGCTATGACAAAATATGAAAAGATTACTTTAGTCATTTCTATTATTAGTTTAGCAATTCAAATCATTGATCTTGTAAAATAGACAATGAAAAGCCTAACGTAAAGAGGTATCTCACCACCTCAACACGTTAGGCAAATCACATTTCACTACTTTTGAGATGAGCCTAACGCCACGACACGTTGATGGCTCTTCTTGTTTCTATGTCAAGTATACCATAGTTACTTACAGAATACAAATCCGCCCCTCCCCGAAGTAACGACGTCGTTCCGCCTACATCTTTGGCGGGGGAGTTGTATTATTCAGAACATACAAAAAGAGCACGGTGTGCTCCGAACAAACATTATGAAATACCGTTTGTGAGGAGTATACCGTGCTCTTTTATTGATTGCATATAACCCCGCCAAAGATTAGGAGGAACAACTAGTGCATTCATCCATTTCTAAGGATTGGTTACGGATATAGTAAATTGTCTTAATGCCTTGTTTATAGGCTTCCACATATAAATCTAAGATTTCTTTCGCTTTCATTTGTGGCGTAATATACAAGTTGAAAGACTGTGCTTGGTCGATATGGCGTTGACGGATACCGCAAGCCTTGATGGACCATTGTTGATCGATAGTATGTGCTTCTTTATAGAACCACATTGTTTCATTGCTCAAATCAGGTGCTGTTTTCGGAGTGAAGCTACCTTTTTTCTCTTCGATGAAGAATTTTTTGAAGATTGGATCGATACCAGCTGTGGTATTAGCAATGTTGGATGTACTGCCTGTTGGAGCGATAGCCATTAAGTAACCGTTACGGATACCGTATTTTGCCACATCTGCTCGCAGTTGTTGCCATCTTTCAGAGGTGTAACCACGGCGTTCAAAATATTCCCCAGTTTCCCATTGAGAACCTTTGAAAGCAGGGTAAGCACCTTTTTCTTTCGCTAATTCCATGGATGCCTTGATGGCAGCGTAGGCGATATTTTCAAATAACGTATCAGCGATCTCCAAGTGAGCGTCGCTTTCCCATTGTACTTTATGTTTCACCAAATAGTGGTGGTAACCGCTAGTGCCTAAGCCAATAGCGCGATATTTTTCACTTGTTACCCGTGTTTCAGGCACAGGGAATTGGTTGATAGTAATAACGTTGTCCAACATACGAACTTGTAAAGCGATATTTTCTTCCAATTCTTCATCAGAGGTTTGACCTAGGTTGATAGAGTTCAAGTTACACGTTACCATGTCACCCGCTTTTGTGCGAGTCACGATGGATCCATCGTCTTGGATGATTTCTTCATCTAAATCAGTGAAGCCAACGTTTTGGGCGATTTCATGGCACAAGTTGGATGCATAAATCATACCTGCATGCTTATTAGGGTTCGCACGGTTTGTCGTATCTCGGAAGAAGATGAAAGGTGTACCTGTTTCTACAGCCGAACGCATGATTTTTTTCATCATGTCCAAAGCACTGACTTCGATGCCGTGTAGATCTGGGCTAGCTTCACAAGCTAAATATTTTTCCGTGAACGCTTTATTCGTATCGTCATCGTAATAGTCTTCTAATTGAAAGCCCATCACACGGGATACTTCATGTGGGTCGAATAAAGTGAAGTGTTCACGGTTGATAACACGTTCCATGAAAATATTTGGTACAGATAGAGCAGGGAAGATGTCGTGTGCCTTACGGCGATCATCACCATTGTTCGTACGAAGTTCTACAAATTCGTAGAAGTCTTTATGCCACACATCAAGTGTTACCGTAGCGCCACCTTTACGTTTACCTAGTTGGTCTACCGCAACAGCTGTGTCATTGTACAAACGAATCCAAGGGATAACACCGCCAGAAGAATTTTTATAGCCACGAATGTCGGAGTTCAAGGCACGTACTTTACCAAGATAAATACCAAGAGCGCCACCATGTTTAGACACACGGGAGAATTTTGCGTTCACATCGTAAATGGACCATAGATTATCTTCTACACCAGAAATAAAGCAAGAGCTTAGTTGATGGAATGGTGTACCAGCATTTGCCAATGTTGGTGTAGCTGTAGTCATTTTTAATTCGCTCATCAAATCATAGAATTTTTTAGCGTAGTAGACTTTTTTGTCCCCTTCGATGACAGCTAAATGCATAGCGATAGCCATGAAACGCTCTTGTGGAAGTTCGTAAATTTCTTTGTTGAAGCCTTTCACCAGATAGCGGTCTGCCAATAATTTAATACCTTCATAGTTAAATAAGTAGTCACGTTTTGGCTTGATATAATCGCCTAGTTCTTCTAACTCAGCTTCTGTATATTGTGTTAAGAAAAAGTCTGCATAACGACCAGCAGCGACTAAGGTTTTTACTAAATCAGTGAAGTTGCCATACCCAAAGGCTTTGTATTTACGGTTGATAGCAGCTTCTTTGTATAAATCGAATAAGTATAGACGAGCAGCCACGAATTGCCAATCTTGGTTCATGCGGTTTACCATGTTGCCAAAACCATCGTCTACTTTTTGGATGACTTTCTCAATGGCAGTTTGAACAAGAGTTTGTTGAATTTGTTTCGTAGTCATGCCGTCCACGAACTGCAATTTACAGTCCATTTCAAGCTCGATAGGGTCACAAGAGTCTAAGCCTAAACAAGCAAAGGCAACCATTTTCTTCGTTTTTTCTACCGACAATGGCTCATAATGGCCATCACGTTTCTTGATCATAATGCTCATGAAAGTTCTCCCTTTTCTAAAAGTGTAGGATACTTGTATCCATTGTTAAGATTATCCACATATATTGAATATATGTGAAAGCATATCCGTTTAACATATGTATTAGGCCTTGACCATAAAAGGACTCCCATTTACGAATTGCAAATGAGAGTGCATAGATATGTTTTCACACGGAATCAATATCAATATGTTGTATAGAGATAAAGTGCTTTGGCACAACATCTTCTAAAATTATACTATATCAGTCATTTTTTCACAACGCCCTCAGCATGTCAAAAATGCATACCATAATGAGGAAAAGATACTTTACAAAATAAAGAGGATGAAAAATTTTGCCGCTTTTGTATAAGATAATTTGTAATGGGTACTTTCAGAAAAAGAAAATGGAAAAAAATAGATATGACTTGTAGTCAAGATGTGATAAAAATCAATATGTTGTATTATAAAATAAAATCATACTATTAATGCAAAATAAGTATAATGGAATATAAAAATAGTTAGTGAGAAAAAATATCATATAGAGAAAAGTAAACATTTTAAAAGTATTTAATTAATATACTTGTGAAATAAAATTTAATAATGACAAAAATTTATATAACCTAAAAAATTGTGTAATAACAAGATAGTTGAGGGAAAAGATAAAAGTACACTGTATAAGTATAAATTGAGTGGGAGTTAGCTTGAAATATTATTATTGTTATATATCTATTTAGAACCTATGAAAAACGTTATCAAAACTGCTTAATCCCTTGTAAAAGAGGGGTTTTAAGGAGGTGGTGTGACAATTGTAACACTTTGAAATAGCGTATATAATAAGTCTATAGATTGATGCATATATCAGTCATGTATGCAGTTAAACATAGTTCCTTATTTTAAGAACAGTATGTAAGAGGTATAGTTCAAAATAAGACAAGTGTTTTTGAGGAGGTACGTATGGAACAATATGATGTTCTCGTAGTAGGTAGTGGTGGAGCAGGCCAACGAGCTGCTTTAGAAGCTGCACGACGCGATGGTTTGCGTGTAGCATTGATCACAAAAATTTTCCCAACACGTTCTGCCACAGCAATGGCACAAGGTGGTGTTAATGCGGCGTTAAATAACGTAGCAAAAGAAGACTCCACAGAAGTTCACACATTCGATACTGTAAAAGGTTCTGACTATCTTGGCGACCAAGATGCTATCGAATTCTTCTGTCAACGTTGCCCAGAAGGGGTATTAGAAATGGATTTCATGGGAACTCCTTTCTCTCGTACAGACGAAGGCAAGATCGCACAACGTAACTTTGGTGGACAATCCTATCCACGTACATGCTACAGTGCGGATAAAACTGGTCACGTAATTCTTCATACAACATATGAACAATGTCTTAAAGAAGGCGTACATTTCTTACAAGAATGGTACCTATTAGATATCGTTGTAAAAGACGGTAAAGCTGGTGGTGCTATTATCTGGAATATGAAAAAAGGTAAAGTAGAAATTATCAAAGCTAAATCCATCGTATTATCTACTGGTGGTGCTGGCCGTGTATTCTGGACTCGTACAACTAACCCATTCCTTTCCACTGGTGACGGTATGGCAGTAGCTTTCCGTGCTGGTGTAGGCTTGAAAGATATGGAAATGATCCAATTCCATCCAACTGGACTTGGTAAAACTGGTATCTTGATGTCCGAAGCTGTTCGTGGTGAAGGCGGATACTTGTTAAACGTTGAGGGCGAACGTTTTATGAAAAAATACGCTCCTAACAAAATGGAATTAGCGTCTCGTGACGTTGTAGCAAAAGCAATCGAAGATGAAATTGCAGCTGGTCGTGGTTTCAATGGTTCTGGCCTTGATGCATACGTAGTAGCTGACCTTCGTCACTTAGGACCTGAAGTTATCATCGAAAAACTTCATGGTATCCGTGACTTGGCTCTTTGCTTTGAACATTGCGATCCTTTAACTGATCCAGTGCCAATTCGTCCTACTTGCCATTACATCATGGGCGGTATCGACGTAGTAGACTACAAAACTTGTGCTACAGAGATTCCTGGTATCTTCGCATCTGGTGAAGCATCTTGTATCTCTATCCATGGTGCTAACCGTTTAGGTGGTAACTCCTTAGCTGACGGCGTTGTATTTGGTAAAGTATCTGGTGCAGGTGCTGCTGATTATGCGCAAGCTAGTGGATTTGCAGATTGCGATGCTGAATTACAAGCAAAAGCTGATGAGTGGGAAGCTAAATTCGTTGAAGTGACATCCCGTACATCTGGTCGTCCAGTAGCTGAAATTCGTGATGAATTAGCTGTGGCTATGTGGAATAAAGTAGGTATCTTCCGTAACGAAGCAGGTATCACAGAAGCTCTTGAAGTGATTGATCGTTTGACAGAAGAATATGAAACTTGCTATGTAGGTGACTCCAACCGTACTTACAATATGGCATTCGTAAACTACGTAGAAATCAAATCTATGTTAACAGTTGCGAAAGCTATCGCTTTAGGTGCTTTACACCGTAAAGAATCTCGTGGTGCTCACGTTCGTGAAGAATTCCCTAAACGTGATGATTCCCAATACTTAAAACACGCTATTTGGAAACTTGGCGAAAATGGCGAATACGTAATGTCCGAACGCGATGTAGTGTTCACTAAATACGAACCACAAGAAAGGAAGTACTAAGATGAGACAAATTACTTATCATATCCACCGCTTTAACGAAGGCCGCGCGTATGTACAGTCTTATACTTTCGATTATGAAGCAGACCGTACTATCCTTTGGGGCTTACAAAAAATTAAAGATACATTAGATCCAACATTAACTTTCGTAGCAGCTTGCCGTTCTGCAGTATGTGGCGCTTGCTCCGTGAAAGTTAACGGTCAAGCTATGCTTGGTTGTGAAGCTAAAATCGACGAAATTACAGAACGTTTCGGTTCTGATGAAATCACAGTAGCACCAATCGGTAACTTTGATGTAATCCGTGACTTAGTAGTTGACTGGGAAGCAAAAGTTAGCCGCTTGAAAGAAGTAGCTCCTTGGATTTTCGTAAAACCAGAATTCACTACTAAAACTGGAACTCGTCAAACAGCAGCAGATTTCAAAAAATTCGTTATGAACACAGAATGTATCCTTTGCGGATGTTGTGCTTCCGAATGTAATAAATTGTCTGCTAACCGTGAAGACTTCTTGGATCCATATGTATATACAAAAGCGAATCGCTTTGTAATGGATTCCCGTGATGTGTCTCCAATGGCGCATACTACACCAGCTTTCAATCATGGCTTGTGGAAATGTGTACATTGCATGAACTGTATCACTCGTTGTCCAAAACATTTGAAACCAGAAAAAGATATTTCCAACCTTCGCCGTGTAGCGACACAAGCAGGCTTGTCCAATAAAGGTACTCGTCATGCTATCGCGTTCAAACAAGACTTGTTAAATACTGGTCGCCTAAACGAAGTAACAATGAGCTTGAAAACAGACGGATTATTGGATTCCGCAAAACAAGGTCTATACGCTCTTCGTTTATGGAAACATGGCAAAATCAATCCATTTGAATTGGTAGTTCCTCATAAACCAGTAAATGGTATTGAAGGTGTTCGTACAATCGGTCGTGCAGTAGAGGAGGCTGGAAAATAATGAAATACGGATTTTTCCCAGGTTGCGTATTAGAAGGCGCATCTAAAGAAGACTACTTAGCAACCGTTGCAGTAGCGAAAAAATTAGGTATCGAAATCCAAGAATTAGACGGGTGGACTTGCTGTGGCGCGTCCCACGTTCAAGATATCGATCCATTATTGACTCTTTCCACTAACGCTCGTAACATCGCGTTGGCTGAAAAAGAAGGTCTAGATATTCTTACAGTTTGTAACACTTGTACATTAATGCTTCGTGAAGCTAAAAAAGAGCTTGATGAGCATGAAGTAACTCGTCAAAAAGTAAACAACATTCTTGGCGAAGCAGGTATGAACTATAAAGGTACTAGCGAAGTAACACATTTCTTGTGGGTTCTTATCCGCGAATATGGTTTAGATAATTTGAAAGCAAAAGTGACTCGTCCATTAACTGGCCTTCGCGTTGCTGAATATTATGGTTGCCATATCCTTCGTCCAGAAGAAGAAATGGGTTTTGAAGATATGCAAATCCCAACAAGCTTGGCAGATTTGATTACAGCATTAGGTGCGACTCCAATCGATTTCTCCCGTAAATTAGATTGCTGTGGTTTCCATGCAGTATACCCTGCACATGATTCTGTAATGCAAATGACTGGTTCTATCAATGCAGATGCGCAAAAAGAAGGTGCTGATTGTGTCGTAACACCATGCCCACTTTGCCAAATGCAATTGGATATGTTCCAAAAAGAAGCAAAAGCAACTGTTCCAATGAATGGTGATATGCCTATCATCCACATGAGCCAATTAATTGGTCTTGCATTGGGTTGCACTCCAGCAGAAATGGGTATGACTGATCGTCACTTGGCAAGTACTGCTTCCTTGAACCGTTTCTTATAATCAGAAATACAATCGTATTACACAAACTTACAACAGGTTGTCCTTCGGGGCAGCCTGTTTTCTTTATCTAATTTTCAAAATAGATGTATATTGGCTATTGGGACTATAGCCCAAATGAGTTGGTTGCAATAGCAATGAGCTTAGTTCAATACTGGGTTATAGGACAAAATGAGTTGGTTATAATAGTGGTGAGCCTAGTTAAATACTAGGCTCATTGAATGTTAAAGTTGGTTGAAAAAGATTGAGGTAGGATACAATGAGATGCATTTCCTAGTGGTAAACCAAGTCAAATACAGGGTGTATTGTGTAGTAATCTTTTTAAAATATAGTAAATTATTATACTATTGTAAGATTAATATACCGAACATATATATTGAAAATATAGAACAAATATGCTATTATACTACTATAGAGGAGGGATAGTATGGCAGTGTATATGTGCTTGGATTTGAAGAGTTTTTATGCTTCTGTGGAGTGTGTAGATTTGGGGGTGGATCCCTTTACGACTCCATTAGTTGTAGCGGATGCATCACGTGGATTAGGGGCGATTACACTGGCTATTTCTCCGGCATTAAAGCAATTAGGCGTTAAGAATCGATGCCGTTTGTTTGAGATTCCCTCTACTATTGAGTATATGGCAGTGAAACCTAGGATGCGACGATATATGGAAGTATCTGCCTCTATTTATGGTATCTTATTGGACTATGTGGCACCAGAAGATATTCATGTGTACTCGATTGATGAGTATTTTATTGATGTGACTCCCTATAGCCGATTGTATAAGAAAACATGGCGGGAACTAGCATTGCTCTTCAAATATAAGGTATTAGAACAGACTCATATTCATGCTACAGTTGGATTAGGAACTAATTTGTTTTTATCTAAGGTAGCCCTCGATGTGTTGGCAAAGCATGCGCCACAGGGAATTGGTATTCTTAATGAGGAATTATTTAAAGAAAAAATATGGCATCATCAACCGATTACAGATATTTGGCAAATCGGAAGGGGAATCGCAAGCCGGTTACATAAGTATGGCGTAGTGGATTTACATGGTATTACGACTGTGCCGGAGGAACGCTGGTATAAGGAATTTGGGATTAATGCGGAGCTACTCATTGACCATGCTTGGGGGCGTGAGACGTGCACTATGAAAGAGATTCATATGTACCGACCAGCGAAACACTCTTTGTCGAGAGGGCAAATTTTGCTGAGGAATTATTCCTACGAGGAGTGTTTTGTGCCTCTTCGGGAGATGGTGGAATCTTTATTGTTGGAACTGATTGCAGAGAAAGCGCTGACAAAATATATTTCCTTAGGGGTGCGGTATGCAGATAGGACAGTGAAAGGTACCGGCGGATCACGACGATTATCGAAGTATACGTGCTCCTTAGAGGTACTTTCACAGGCCGTGTTGGAACTGTATAAAGAAACTACTTATCCTCATCAGGAGATACGGCAGTTATCGGTGGGATTTGATGATTTAGTGAGTCGTGAGGCCATACCTTGGGAAGAAGATTTGTTTTCTACGTCTCAGGATAGGGAAGAAAAGGCATATCAAGTGGAACGGACTGTATTGACTATAAAGGAAAAGTTTGGCGGTAACTCTATACTCCGTGCTAGCAGTTTGCAAGAAGAGGGGACGATGCAGTTTCGTAACACCTTGGTGGGAGGACATAATGCAACATAAACGACCGAAAATGACATTGTTACAGCGGGCGAAGCAATTTATGCCTTTTGCGGCATTAAAGGGATTTCAAGAGTTGTTGGATGAAACAGCACGATATAAAGAGTGTCGTAAAGAGCTTTCAGAGGAGCAATTGGAAGTATTGGATACACAGTGTAAGGGGCTAGTGATAGGGGACGTAGTTAGTGTAGTCTATCACAATGGACGAGTTTATGATACGGTGCAAGGGCGATTACAACAGATTGATACAGTGTATCGAACGATGACTGTAGGAGATGTGCTTGTACCTATGTCTCATATTATACGGGTTACCATCATCGGTTGAGTATTGACCATTTTTGTAAATCATGTAGAATGGTACATATAAGCTATGTGCTAGATATGCGAGCCATAGCGAACACATGAGAACAGGATGGACATAATGAAACAAAAGCGATATAGAACCTATGGGTGGTGGGCCATAGGATTGAGTCTAATCTTGGCTTTGCTAGGATTAGGCTGGAATATGTATGTGAAATATACAACGCCGGTGACGAAATATGTGGTAGAAGCAGGCGATTTTGAATTGCAAATCCCTAAGTTAGGCGTAACTAGTACAACGATTTCCTTAGCTTGGAATCCAGTAAATGATGACAGATTGGCGGGATATGATGTTTACGTCAATCAAGAAAAAGTGAAAGAAATTCGTTCTAGTGCAAAGGGCGTATCTATCATTCCTAGACTAGAGTTGGATGGATTAGAATCCGATACAGTATACTTAGTGCAAGTAAAAGCTGTAGATGATACGGGCTCTACTTTGTCGGATTCTTCCAAGGTACCAGTCAAAACATTACCTCAAGAACCACGGTTAGAGGCTACCGCCTATGGCGCTGTAGGAGATGGGATTACGGACAATACATTAGCGTTACAAAAAGCGATACGTGATACCCCAGCGGGAGGTATCTTACATCTTAGTAAAGGGGTATATCGCACAGGAACGCTATTCTTGCACAGTTATATGACCTTAGAATTAGATGAGGATGCTGTGCTGATGGCGATTAATGATAGCTCTGCCTTTGTAAAGCCTAATTATGTGGTGACAGGAGGTACGCCATATTTAGGACTTTTACAGTTAGAAGGCGATGAGCAAGGACCTATCGAAAACGTTGTCATTCGTGGTGGTACTATTGATGGATATGGATGGAAAGAAGACCTTTTACAAGAGGAGAATACACCCGAAGCGGATGCAGTGACGCAAGATGTGCTTGATCATACTGGTTTGTTAAGTAAGTCTGAAGTACAAGCGGCAATGCGTAGAGGGGCTAGTTATGAGAAAGGAAACACCATACGGTCTTCTTTAGTGGTTATCCATCATGGTAAGGATATTTTGCTGAAACATACGGTGTTAAGAAATGCATCAGCTCATATGGTGGAGGCTACACAAGTGGATCAACTAAGCATCCAAGAGGTGCGTATGGAAGGTAGGCACAGTGGTGATGGCTTACATTGGGATGGTGTAGGGCTATTGATGTATAACCTTGTGATGGAACGTATGCAACAAGGGATTGTAGTCTTAGCAGGACATCCTGTAGGATCTAGTGTAACGGAACAGTGGAATGCGTATAATTTACAGATTCGCCATAGTCGTGTAGGCATTGTCTTTAGTAATACAGGGAATACTTGGATTCAACATATGTACTTACAAGGATTGACGATGGAAGATGTACTACTCGCTATGCGTATTCGTGAGACCACAACTATAGGTGGTGGTATACGTGATATTGTAGTGCGAGAAGTAGAATTGCGGGATATTATACAACAAATAGATATAGGTAACAAACGGAATAGTCCTGTGGAATGGATTCGTAGTTCAATAACATTTCAAAAGCAACAAAAAATAGAGGAGAGTTGATAATTCAACTCTCCTTTGTTGCTTGTTCAAAAACTATTGGATTTATTTTTGTAATGGATTGTGGAATAATCCTTGCGTTTTTTTTCGACGTTTGTTAGGCACGTAAACTTGTAAAAACTTAGGCAATACTTCTAAGTCTACTGGTGCATCAGGTCCGATATCGCCATCCATGTTGGTGGACGCATCCATGGTGTCACACACTTCGATGCGAGCTTGTTTGACTTTTAGGATGGTTACATATTTTGAATTATAAATAGAACCACTTAGAATGAGTGGTAAAATAAAGAATAGGTTCATAATAAAATATTCTTTAAAGATGATAATACGCATGTATCCATCGTCGACGGAAGCGGTAGGCATGAAATGCTCAAAGCTAGACACTACATTGGTTAATAAGGCGATGACCAATGGAGACATAAATTCTTGGGTTCCTTCTTCGGTAGTGATGCGGAACTTATAATCCTTGGTTGTAAATAAGGCTTGTCCGCCTTTGGCAAAGTAGGCTAGAGGTCCTAATAATTGTTTTTCTTTTGGAGTGACGGAGGCCACAACCTCAGGGATGACCCCGATGGCGATATTGTTGCAAAAAAACGAATCGTTACAACGCCCTACATCGACATGGCGGATGGTACTGTTTTTTAAGCCGTGAATAGCTTCTAATGGTTGTAAGGGGATGCCTAGAGCACGGCTCATATCGTTGACAGTGCCAAGGGGAATGAAACCGAATTTGGAGCGACAGCCAGCTTTCACAATGCCGTTAACAGTTTCATTAATAGTGCCATCACCGCCCATGCAAAAGATGGCATCAAACCCTTCGTTGGAGGCTTCGATGGCGAAGCGGGTTGCATCACCAGCTTGTCGGGTAAATTTTACTTCTAAACGATCAAAAAGAGCGCTTAGTTGCCATTGTAGTTCCATTACGTATCGGCGGGCCCGACCACCACCTGATACAGGGTTTATAATAATTAGACAACGACTCATGGTTGATTCCTATTCTATACACAGATACATTAGTTATTACTATTATATCACAGGGACATTAGATTTCATTGATTTTTAGGACCTATTTCACGTATAATGAAAGAAATGTGTTACGTATGCCAGACTAGGTGAAAGTATAGAACAGTAACATCTTGGAGGGGGATTCGATGGATAAGACGGAAGAGTATCGTTTACATAGTATAGACTCAATAGGGCGGTTGCCGCTGAGTGAGCAAGTGTATATGTCGCTAAAGCAAGCTATTTTGACGGGTTCTTTGAAACCAAAAGTGAAATTAAGTGAAGTGCGTATTGCAGAACAATTAAATGTGAGCGCCACTCCGGTACGTGAAGCATTTCGTAAACTGGCGAAAGATAATCTTGTGGTCATTAAACCGTGGAAAGGCGTGACGGTGAAAGGCTATTCTCCAGAGGAGATTGTAGCCATGTATCAATGCCGTGAAGTAATGGAAGGCTTGGGTGCTAGACTTTGCGCAGAACGATGCACAGAGGAGCAGTTAGCAGAGTTACAAGAAGTGTGTGATGCAGGAATTCATACAGAAGATCCAGAGGAACGGGTTGCCATTAATAGTCGCTTTCATACATTGATTGCAGAATTTTCTGGCAATGACCGGGTAGCAGATTATTTAGCGGATTTTCGGGAAATGGTAAATCGTGACATGTATATCAGTACGTCAGATAAAACACGTACCATTTCTTGCGATTTAGAACATCAACAAATTATGGAAGCTATCCATGATCGCAATGGACAGCTTGCAGAAGAGCGGATGCGAGGTCATGTGCGGAATGCCTTTGTATTTAAAAAGGCTCATGCAGAGTTATTGGCGAAGCAGAAAGAAAAGTAATAATTTTGGCGGTGAAAGTATTCATAGGTTGTAATACTAATAGTTTCTAGCGTTATATATAAAAAATATATAAAAAGCCTAGGAATTTATAAAATCATGTGTTTACTTTTACACAATCATTTGCTATAATAACTCAAGCAAAGGGTTCACACTACCTTTGCTAGATAAAGATCTCTCTCTTTATCTACCTAACTTACAATAGGGAAGGGTTCATCTTATACCTTCCCAGGTAAAAGACCCTACTTTTACCGAAGGGGCGCCCCCCATTGCCCCAACAAAACATTTGAAGCTATTTCAAATGTTCTCTCTCTTTTTTCTCAAATACAAAGACCTCGGCTTTATTCTCTTGGCCGAGGTTTTTGTATTTTTTTACTTATAGGGCATGCCTATATATACCATGCGTGTCATAACGTTAGGAAATAGATGTATAAAGAATCTGTGAAAGTGGCAATATTGCTTTATAAATATAGGGAATATGATTGATGAAAAGCGGTAAAAATGCTATTATTAGAGGTGAACTTTGAGAGATTGATGTGTATTGAAAACACTTACTATATACAGTCTTTCTGTGGTCCTATATTACAATCCTAAGGAGGGTGAATCTCTTGCAAAAACGTAAAGATTTTATCTGGAAAATGGGCGGTCAACAAGGTGAAGGTATTGAAAGTTGCGGCGAAATCCTAGCGACTATTCTTGCCAAAGAAGGATATTCCTTGTACAGCCAACGTTTGTTTGCATCTCGTATCAAAGGTGGTCACACAACATTTGCATTACGTATCGCATTAGAACAAATTATGACAGTCGGTGAGCATATCGATTTCTTGGTAGCGCTTGACCAAGAAACTGTAGATATGCACGGTAAAGAAGTGCGTGAAGGTGGCTTTATCATTTGCGATAGCAAAGTAAATCCTAATTTTGAAGCTTTCACAGGCACTGGTGTAACATGCTTAGCATTGCCAATTTCTGAAACAGCATTACAACAAGGTTCCTTGTTGATGCGTAATATCGTGGCACTAGGTATGTCCGTTGCGCTATTGGGCTTTGAAACAGAATTATTCTTAACAGCGATTAAAGCTCGCTTTGCGAAAAAATCGGAAGATATTATCAATAAAAACTTACAAGCATTCCAATTGGGTTATCAATTGGTAAAAGACCAATTGGGTGATGTAGAAGTAGATACATTGGATAAACCAACACCAAAAGATCAAATGTTCTTGCTTGGTAATGAAGCATTAGCATTAGGCGCGATTGCAGCGGGTTCCCGTTTCATGGCGTCCTATCCAATTACGCCAGCTTCTGAAGTTATGGAATACATGATTAAGAAAATGGATAAAGTTGGTTCTACTGTGGTACAAACAGAAGATGAGATTGCGGCATGTATGATGGCTATGGGTGGTGTATACGCTGGTGTTCGTGGCTTTACATGTACATCTGGTCCTGGCTTGAGCTTGATGGCTGAGTCTTTATCTATGGCATCTATGGCTGAATTGCCAATGCTGATCATCGATGTACAACGTTCTGGCCCATCTACAGGTATGGCTACAAAAGTAGAAACATCCGATATCGATGCAGCTTGCTACAATGCGCATGGCGACTATTCCAATATCGTAATTGCTCCAACAAGCATTGAAGAATGTTTCTATGAAATTCAACATGCTTTCAACTTGGCGGAACAATACCAATGTCCAGTTATTTTCATGCCTGATTTACAACAAGGCTTGAATAAACAATCTGTACCAACATTCGATTTGAACCGTGTTGGTATTGAACGTGGTAATTTGATGAAAGAAGAAGAATTGCCAGCATTGGAAAATCCTAAATATTTCAAACGTTTTGAATTGACTGAAAGCGGTATTTCCCCTCGTACGATTCCAGGTATGAAAAACGGTCTATTCTTGTCTACTGGTCTAGAGCATAACGAAGAAGGTAAACCAGCAGAAGCACCTTCTATGCACGTGGCACAAACAGACAAACGTTTCCGCAAATTATCTACAGTAGCGGATGTATATGAACCATTCTTGAACAATGCAAAACATGAGGAAGCAGATGTTCTTGTGATCGGTATTAACTCTAGCCGTGGTGCTATCGAAGAAGCAGTGGTGGAATTAGAGGCAGAAGGCCACAAAGTAAACCATTTACAACTTCGTTTGATTAAACCGTTCCCAAAAGAACAATTGCTACCATTCTATAACAGTGCTAAAAAAGTTGTGATTTGTGAACAAAATGCGACAGGTCAATTGACTAATTTATTCCGCATTAACATGCCGAATAAAGAAAAACTTTCTAGTTGCTTAAAATATGATGGTAATCCATTTACAACATCTTATGTAAAAGCGGCAATTAAGGAGGTTTTATAATGGCAACAGCAAATGAATATAGAAATGATATCCGCCCTAACTGGTGTCCAGGTTGTGGTCATTATGGGGTACAAGCAGCCATCGCTGATGCAGTAGCTGCTCTTGATATTGCGCCTGAAAAGTTGGCTGTTATCTCTGGTATCGGTTGTTCTAGCCGTATCGGTGGTTACTTCTATGCCTATGGTGCGCATACTACACATGGTCGTGCACTTCCGTATGCACAAGGTGTGAAATTAGCGAATGAAGATATGAACGTTGTGGTTTGCGGTGGTGACGGTGATGCCTTCGCGATCGGTATGGGCCATACGATCCATGCGTTCAAACGTAATGTAAATATTACGTATGTGGTTATGGATAACCATGTATATGGTTTAACCAAAGGTCAAACATCTCCTCGTTCTGACGTGGGTTTTGTGACAAAAACATCTCCTCATGGTTCTTTTGAAAGTCCATTACCAATTTGTGAAACAGCCATCGCGTCTGGTGCAACATTCGTGGCACAAAGTTACATGGTAAACCGTGCACAATTAGTGGATTTAATTAAACAAGGTATGCAACATGAAGGGTTCTCTTTCATTAACGTATTCAGCCCTTGCGTAACGTACAATAAACAAAATGGTTATGATTACTTCAAAGATAATCTAGTAAACTTGCCAGAAGGTTATGATCCAACAAACCGTGCACAAGCATTCGCTACACTAGGTGAAACAAATGGTCTTGTAACAGGTTTGATTTATCAAGATACAACAAAACCATCCTTTGAACAAGCGTTATATGCTGCTAACGGTGGTCCACATGCTCGTGCATTAGTGCATGACGTGGTGAAACCAGATGCAGAGATGTTTGCAGCTCTTTGCAACGAGTTTAAATAGAAACAACATATCTCTAGGATATACGTAGTACGAAAATCCGCATTACTTCTAAAAACTGCCCTACGCGAAAGTTTTTAGTAAGCAATGCGGATTTTCTTTTGCATTATCGTATTGTGTAGCGAGATATGTTGTTTCTACTGGGGAAACTCGAGGGGGAACTTTCAAAATCTCATTTGTATTGTTATAATGAGAGTATATTGAAACAAGGAGTGATATTGTCATGAAAGCTGTTTTATATACGATGATGGTAGCGGCGTTTTTGAATCCTTTTGCATCGAGTTCTCTCACGATGTCTTTTCCAGATATGATGCAAGAGTTTGGAGCGACTACGAATGATATGGCATGGGTGGTAGAATCGTTTTTGCTGTGCTGTACGGTGGCGGTGATTCCTGCTGGTAAGTTAGCAGATATCTATGGAAAGCGCAAGTTATTTTATATAGGTAGCATCGTATTTACGGTGATATCTGGGTTTATGTGCTTTGTTGGTTCCGTAGAGATGCTGACGGTGTATCGAGCTTTGCAAGGGATTGCCTTAGGGATTGTGTATACTACGTCTATGTCTATTTTAACCTTGTCTGTACCAGTGGAACGACGTGGATATGCGTTCGGTATGATTGGAGGTATGGTCTATTTGGGGCTATCCTTAGGCCCGGCCTTAGGTGGTTTTCTAAATTACTATTATGGATGGCGCAGTATTTTTGTATTTACTACTTTATTAGGTGTTGTGGCAAATGTGATGGCCTTTCGCTCGTTGCATAAGGAATGGGTACATACACCGGATAGTAGTATTTCTACGGGAAGTTTACTTTTATACGCCTTGGGTATCAGTGCAGTGATGATTGGTATTACCGAATGGGTTCGCTTTTGGTGGAGCCCTTATGCTTTCATAGTGGGGCTGGCGTCGTTAGGTGTGTTGGGATATGTAGAGTGGCATAGTAAGGATCCGCTTATTCCGGTTAAAATATTTGTGTCGAATCTAGGGTTTACCATGTCTAGCATAGCTGCGATGATGAACTTTAGCGCTACTTTTGGTGTAGGATTTGTATTGTCCCTGTTTTTACAAATGATAATGGGCTTTGATTCTCGTATGACCGGATTAATTTTGTGCATACAAACCGGAATTATGGTGTTCTTGGCACCTCGCATGGGAGCACTGTCTGATCGATATAATCCATCCTTATTTGCTCAATGGGGGATGGTGCTCATCGGCATAGGATTGCTTAGCATGGCCTATGGTACTTTCACTGAAAGTATGGGAATCATCATGGTAAGCTTGGCTATTGTAGGTATCGGAGTGAGTTGCTTTGCGCCACCGAACAATAATCTAATTATGAGTTCTGTACCGAAAACGTACATTGGCTTTGCCTCTTCTACGATTTCCACAGTACGCCTATTGGGACAAACCTTGAGTATGGCTTTGATTGGAATTATTCTAGCCTACACCATAGAAGGAAGAACAGCATTAGAAATGATGGAATATAACAGCACTGTTGCGCTAGTTGTATTTGGCGTGATTTGCTTGGTAGGAGCTATCCCGGCGGGGATGCGTAATATGCGTAAGTGAACTGTCAACTGTTGGTTGACAGTTCGCTTGGGTGCTATAAAAATTTTGTTGCCCAATTAATATATTTCCTTAGAATAGTCGTATTGCTTCTAAAAACTTTCATGTAGGTCAGTTTTTAGAAGTGATGTAGAGGTTCTTGTGATGCACTAGTCTGATATATTTAGAGAATTGAGAATGTGCTTTCTGTTGCTGAGTGGTTGTCAACTACTAGTTGACAACCACTTTATAATTGTTGAACGGTCAACTAATAGCTGACAGTTGCCCCTGATTTTTGTATAATGATAGAGTAATATGGAATACCCTAAGAGGTATGACTTTCACAATGGATGGTCAAAGGATTTCCATGAGGAAACGGATTAGATAAAGGAGTTATAGTATGATTAATCGCTACACTCGTGAAGAGATGGGACATATTTGGAGCGAACGCAATGAGTTCGATACGATGTTATTAGTTGAAATTTTGGCATCGGAAGCGCAGGCAGAATTGGGGATTATCCCAAAAGAAGCGGCCGTAGCGATTCGTGAGAAAGGTGACTTTCAAGTAGAACGGATTCGTGAGATTGAACGAGAAACGAATCATGACATTATTTCCTTTGTCACTGCTGTAGGCGAATACGTAGGACCTGAGTTTGCGAAATACATTCATCTTGGCTTAACGTCTACAGATGTAAAGGATACAGCATTAGGATACATGATGAAACAAGCTTGCGACTTGTTGTTAAAAGGCTTGCGTAATTTCCGTGACGTCTTGGCTCGTCGTGCCGTAGAGTTCAAATATACGCCGATGATTGGCCGTACGCATGGTATTCATGGGGAACCGATTACATTTGGCGTGAAGCTAGTGAACTGGATGTCTGAAATTGACCGTGACATTGCTCGTTTAGAACAGGCTCGTCAATCCGTAGCAGTAGGCAAATTGTCTGGTGCTGTAGGAACATACTCTAATATCGATCCATTTGTGGAACAATATGTATGTGAAAAATTGGGTTTAGAACCAGTGAAAGTAGCTACACAGGTAGTATCTCGCGACCGTCATGCAGAATTGTTGTCTATGATTGCTGTTATCGGTGGTACCTTGGATCGTATTGCTTTGGAAATTCGTCATTTACAACGTACAGAAGTGCGTGAAGCGGAAGAGTATTTCAGCCCGAAACAAAAAGGTTCCTCTGCGATGCCGCATAAACGGAACCCTATTACTTGTGAAAGAATTTGCGGCTTAGCACGTATCTTGCGTGGTCATGCACAAGCAGCCTTTGAAGACCAAGCTTTATGGCATGAGCGCGATATTTCTCACAGCTCTGTAGAACGTGTGATTTTACCAGATGCGACAATTACATTAGATTATATGATTCATCTAGCTACCCGTACGGTAGATAAATTATTGGTATACCCTGAAAATATGATGAAAAACTTGAACTTAACAGGTGGTCTTGTATTTAGCCAAACGATTTTAACGCATTTGGTGGATAAAGGGGCTGTTCGTGATGAAGCCTATCGTTGGGTGCAACGTCATGCTATGGCTCGTTGGTTGGAAGGTAAAGACTTCGCTACAGGATTAAAATCTGATCCAGAGATTGCAAAATACCTAAGCGCAGAAGAAATTGATGCTTGCTTTGATCCAACACCATTGTTACGTCATGTAGATACCATTATGGCTCGCTTTGGATTATAATCTGCGATACCTTGTATTTTAAGCGTGGATGGTATATAATTAGGTTAGTAAATAAGGAATGATAACTCAAGCATGTTGTCAAACAAAAAAAGGACGGTTGCAGCCGTCCTTTTTCTTTCTATTTTCTATTTTTATAGATATCGATCAAAATGTATGCTACTACATGTATTACGATACCTTGTAAAATAGGGGGAAGAAAGGCTCCCAGATTTAAGGTATGATATACCTCAAGCATGTCATCACCTCCTTTCTTATTAAAGAGGCACTTAAAGTATAGCATACTTTTAAGATAAACGTAATGAGGATATTTATCAAAAATAAAAATCCGTGCTAAAAGCGCGGATTTTTTTGTACTTTACATAACATCATAAATACATGTTAATACGATATAAAGGAATAAAACTAATAAATTGTTTTAAAAAAAATACCTGTAAACATATATAAATGAACACTCTATCACTTATGCCGGAAGAATAGTTATGCATTAATTTCATAATTGGTATATTTACAAATAGAGGTCAGACCCTATATACTAGAAGACAGAGTATATAGGAAAGGTGGATTGTATCACCGTTGTATTATTACATTAGCGATGCCTTACAAGATGGTAAGCACGTGTAAAAGGAGGAACTATGAAACGTTGGTTAGTACTAGCAATGACATTGGTTGTTGCCCTAGGCTTATTAGCTGGATGCGGTTCAGACACTAATAAAAGTGGCAAGCATGCAGGCTTAGGTTTATTCTGGTTTGGGGAAACGTTAGACCCAACGCATGAATGGGATGCGTGGACATTGACTCGTATTGGCGCCGGTGAAACATTGGCGACAGTAGACAAAGATATGACATTCCAACCACAATTGGCAGATTCTTGGGAAAATGTGGATCCATTGACTTGGAAATTCCATATCCGTGAAAATGTAAAATTCCATAATGGCGTTGTGATGACTCCAGATATGGTGAAAGCATCCATCGAAAGAACCATTGCTAACAGCAAACGTTCTAAAGATGCCATCAAAATTGAAAGTATCACTGTGGATGGTCAAAACTTGATCTTTAAAACAACAGAACCAAATGCGCATTTATCGGCAGACTTAACAGAACCTGCTTTCGTTATCGTGGATGTTGCGGATACAAAAGATATGGAAAATGCACCAATCTTAACAGGTCCTTACAAAATCGTGAAACATACAAAACAAGAAGAAATTCAACTAGAACAACATAAAGAGTATTGGGGTGGCACACCTGGTTTAGATACGTTAACAGTTAAAAACATCGAAGACAACAGCAAACGTGCGATGGCATTACAATCTAAAGAAGTAGATATCATTCAAAAAGTAGATGGTGCTAACCGTGGCTTATTCGAAAATAAAGACTACAATTTGTTAGAAGTAGCAGGTGTTCGTACACACATGTTACAAATCAACATGAAAGAAGGTTCTCCATTAGCGAATACAATGGTGCGTGCAGCTATCTCTTATATGATCGACTATGAAGGATTGGCAAAAGCATTGGGCAATGGTGCTATTCCAGGAGGTGCTACATTCCCTCCAACAGCGAACTTAGGCTTCGATAGCTTACCAAACAAACAACATCTAGACTTAGCAAAAGCAGATGAATTACTAAAACAAGCTGGTTACACAAAAGAGGGCGATGTATACACAAAAGATGGTCAACCATTGCAATTAACAATGGGTGTATGGGGTAAAGACACTGTATCCTATGAAAAGATCCAATCTGACTTAAAAGCTGCTGGTGTACAAGTAGAGTTAAAACGCGTACAAAGCGCTGATGATGTCTTAGGCGGTGCTACTGACAATTTAACTATGGGTGAAAATAACTGGTCTACTTTAACAAGTAATGACCCATTCCGTTTCTTATCTGCTTTATTTGCAACAGGTACGAAAGCAAACCGTGGTGAATATTCTAACCCTCGTGTAGATGCATTGTTGGACAAAATGACAAATACCTTTGATGCAGAAGAACGGCGTAACATTACAAAAGAAATCCAAAACATCTTAATTCAAGATAATGCGGCTTACTTCTTGTACTACCCAGTATCCTCTGTGGTAACAAGCAAACGCGTTCACAATGCACAAGCATTCCCAATTGATTATTATTTAATGACGAAGGATATTACTGTTGACTAAATATCTTAGTAAATTTTATTCATGATGTCCTTTTGATGAGAAACGTAAAACTATAAAAAAAGAAACATAAGTGAGGCTACTTTGTTATACCTGAAATCAGTTATATATCATGCATCTCACTTATGTTTCTTTTTATTTTTTATAATTACATTTTAGACAGCTCTTATATGCAAGAAACTGAACATAGTATACCTTTATTCTACAGTGGTGTCTTTTGTAATCACATAGTAGTCAATAGGGAATACTTTCACATTTTTTACTCGATTTGTTGTTACTACATTAGCACTTGGATAGTATAAGAAATAACCAGCGCTATCTTCTAGCAACACATTTTGAATATCCTTGACAATCGCTGTGCGTTCTTCTTCGTTAAATGTGGTTGTCATTTTATTAATTAACTCATCAACCTTCGGATTCGAATAGTCGCCACGATTGGATTTGGCACCACTTTTGAAAGCTAGGCTAAGGAACCAATATGGATCATTTGTGGACATTGTTACCCAGTTTGTTTCTCCCATATCAAAACCATTAGGAGCTAAAGTTAGTAATTCATCAGGACCTTGTACACGTTTTAATTCGACTTCAACACCAGCTCGTTTTAAATCATCTTGAAGTTTTTCGTAAACGCTACTATCTTTACCAAAAAGAGCTAACACTAAGTGTAATGGTTTGCCATCTTTCATGTAGGTATCACCTTGTTTTGTGTAACCAGCTTGTTTTAGTAATTCATCTGCTTTAGCTAAATCTTTATGTTGTTTATTTTTTAGATCGTCAAAGCCTAGGTTGGCTGTTGGAGGGAATGGGGCACCTCCAGTAACGGCACCATTACCGATTACTTTTGCTAATGCATCATAATCGATCATATTTGCGATAGCTGCTCGTACGGTTGGATTTGATAATACATTGCCTTCACGGACATTCAACTGTAGCATATATGTGCGAACCCCTGCGGACTCAATGATGTTATAATCACCCTTTTCAAATAAACTTCGATTAGCACTATCTACTTTTTGGATCATATCTACATCTTTAGACTGTAGAGCCATAGCACGTTTATTATTATCTTCTAGATCTTTAACTGTTAAAGAATCTAAAGCAGGTGTTCCACCCCAGTATTCTTTGAACTGAGCCAACTGAATTTCTTCTTTTTTTGTATGTTTTACAATTTTGTAAGGGCCAGTCAAAATTGGTGTATTATCCATATCTTTTGTATCCTGTACATCGACAATTACGAAAGCAGGCTCAGTTAAACTAGCTAGTAAATCAACATTTGGTTCTGTTGTTTTAATAATTAGATTTTGACCATCCACTGTAATCGAGTCTATCTTTACAGCTTCTTTGGAACGCTTGCTCTCGGCGATTGTACGTTCAATAGATGCTTTTACCGCCGCAGGTGTCATCATAGAACCATTATGGAATTTTACATTTTCACGAATATGGAATTTCCATGTTAAAGGATCCACCACTTCCCAGGAATCGGCTAACTGAGGTTCAAATTTCATATTTGAACTTACCGTTGCTAACGTTTCACCGGCACCGATTCGTGTCAATGTCCAAGCATCCCATTCATGTGTAGGGTTCAATGTTTCACCAAACCAATATAAACCAAGATTCAAATGCTTGCCATTTTTGCTTGATTCATCAGAACCACAGCCAGCAATTAAACCGATAGCAACAAACAGCGTCATTGCTAGTGCAACCCATTTTTTCATATATCCTCCTTATAAAAAACTAAAGAATAACTATAGTATACTGTATTTTTCTATAAAAGACAATAATTCTCATAAAAGTGGATATATATTGGAAGTGTATAAGTTGCTAAATGCTTTTGTAATTATATATTTAATCAGATATGAGGAATAAAATTAAATTGTTATATTTACAAAGAGAGGCCCTATCCTATATACTTTAGGAGAGAATATATAAAGGAAAGGTGGATTGATATGGTACGGGTATTATTATATAAATTGGCATCTATGGTAGGTGTATTATTGGCAGTCACATTGGGAACGTTTCTCTTAATGCAAATGTCTTCTGTAGATCCAGTGTCGGCACGGTTTTATCTGCAAGGTATGACGCCAGATCCCACTATAGTGGAACAAATTCGACAAGAGTTAGGCCTTAATGACCCTTGGTATATACAATATGGTCGTTGGTTGTGGCAAATGTTACATGGAGATTTTGGGCAGTCTATCTTCCTAAATGTACCTGTTGTAGATTTGTTGCAAAGTGCTTTGCCAAGGACCTTATCCTTGGTGGCGGTTTCCATCGGTTTAGGCAGTATCCTATCGATAGGTTTAGGAGGACTGGCAGCGCATTATAAAGATACTTGGATCGATTATGCGGTGCGTATAGTATCATTTCTAGCATTGGCAGTACCAGCATTTTGGGTAGGATTGTTGTTATTATATGCGCTAGCTGTGAAGATTCCTATTTTCTCTGTGACAAATACAAAGGGGTTAAGTGCTTACGTGTTGCCGAGTATTACTTTGGCGATTTGGTTTTGTGGCTTATATATTCGTCGCGTTCGCAACGCAGTGGTGCAAGCGTATGCATCGTTGCCGGTGATAGGGGCAAAAACGATGGGTATACGTACCGCATATATCTATCGTGATTACATCATTCCTCAAGTGCGTCTTGTGCTGTTATCCATGTTAGGGATTACGACCGGCGCTATGTTGGGCGGTTCTGCAGTGATTGAAACGGTATTTTCTGTCAAAGGAATGGGCCAACTCATGGTGCATGGTATTATTAGTCGTGATTATATTGTGATTCAAAGTTATATCGTATGGATTTCTCTAGTCTATGTGGTGGTCAACACATCGGTGGATATATGGATGTACTTACTTCATCCTGAAAGAAGATATGGAGGGCGCCCATGATTCGTATATGGAAACAAGATAAGCTACTCTTAGGGGCCATTTTACTGACTATACTTTGGATGGGACTCTTTCTATTTGGTTCTCAGTTAGCTCCCTTTGACCCTAATGAGACAAACTTAGGGGCTAGATTACAAGATATAAGTGCAACGCATTTATTAGGCACGGATCAATTGGGGCGTGATGTACTTTCACGGATATTATGGGGCGGACAAGATTCGTTGTTCATAGCCATATCCATCATTGCCATTAGCAGTATCATTGGCATTTGTATCGGTGGTTTGCTAAGTATGAGTCCTTGGTATATTGATGAATTGGGATCTCGTTGCATCGATATGATACTAGGGTTCCCCAGCATGATCGTGGCCATTGCCTGCATCGGTATATTGGGGCCGTCTGTGGAAAATATTATCATTTCACTGTGCCTAACTTGTTGGGCAGAATACGCAAAGATTACGCGGAACTTGGTGAATTTGGAAAAACAAGCACAATATGTGGTTGTAGCACGTATGTCTGGGGCTTCCTTGTGGCGCATTATCCGTCGCTACATGATTCCCAATCTTCGAGGGACTCTATTGTTGGTCATCATTCAACATATGGGGGACACGATTATTACGGTGGCAAGCTTTTCCTTAATCGGCATTGGCGTACAACCGCCTACACCAGAATGGGGTGCTATCTTGCTGAATGCTCGAGATTTCTTGCAAACAGCGCCTTGGCTGTTGATCTATCCAGGGTTAGCAATTTTTATCACTGTTGTGTTATTAAATTACATTAGTGATGCCTTACAAGATGGTAGGCATGTGTAAAGGGCGAAATAGTAGCCCCAATTTGATTCTTATGTAATGACAAAGGATAGTACCATTGACTAATACAGATTTAGTAAGCGTAGACAATTTATCCGTCTCTTACGATGGAGTAAAGGTCGTGAAAGAAGTATCTTTCACGTTAAAACAGAATGAAACCTTTGCCATCATTGGTGAAAGTGGGTCCGGAAAATCTACTGTAGCGAAAGCTCTCTTAGGTTTGTTAGAACAGGCAGACCTAACGGGAGCCATCCACTATGGGGGAGATAATTTGCTCACTTATGGACCTAAGGAATGGCAAGGTGTACGTGGTGTACATATAGCCATGATTTACCAAAATCCAGGTAATTATTTAAACCCATTCAAACGCATTGGAGAACAGATGAAAGTAATCTTAGCCTCTCATGGAAAGGCCTATGATGAAGGCGATATTTTGAATCTGCTAGAGGCTGTTTCCTTACCACGAGGAAAGGCATTGCTTGAGTCCTATCCATTTCAACTGAGTGGGGGCATGCAACAGCGTGTGGCCATCGTTATGAGTTTACTCATACATCCGCAACTACTTATTGCAGATGAACCAACTAGCGCTCTTGATGTATTGGTGCAACAGGATATTGTAAAAGTCCTAGAAGAGGTGCAACAACGGTTGCAGAATACGTTGCTGTTTATCACACACAATATTCAGATAGCCCGTAGATTGGCGGATCGCGTAGGCATTATGCATGAAGGTGTGTTAGTGGAAATCGGTAAGACCGAAGAGGTTTTATCGAATCCGCAACATGAATATACGAAACTACTTTTACAGTCTTTGCAGGAGGTGAAAGTATGATACTAGAAGTTCAGGGCGTCAGCAAACTATATACCCGCAAAGGGGAAACGGTGACAGCACTGCAAGATGTGAGTTTGTCCGTGCAAGAACGAGAGCGCATCGGAATTGCAGGTGGCAGTGGATCTGGTAAAAGTACCTTATTGCGATTGCTATCCTTGCAAGAAGAGCCAACTTCAGGGAACCTTTCTTTGTTTGGAAAATCTGTTTCCCAATGGAAAGGAAATGAGAGAGAGCTCTATCGTTCCTTGCAAGTGATGTTCCAAAACTCCTTTCACAGCATTAGCCCTCGCATGGCAGTAGGTGAATTTATGCTAGAGCCTTGCGTGAATTTTGGGATAGGCACAAAACAAGAGGCGAAAGAGCGCTGTGAATGGTGGCTTTCAAAGGTGGGATTGGATACATCGGTGTGGAAGAAATACCGCCATGAATTGAGCGGAGGCCAGTTACAGCGATTGGTTTTAGCCCGCATGATGGCAGTCGGGGCTGAGCTTGTCTTATTTGATGAGCCGACGAGTGCCCTCGATGTGTGCAATCAAGCACGGGTCATCGAACTGATTCAAAACGTTTACGAAGAGCAACCGTTTACCTATGTGTTCGTCAGCCATGACCTAGGCGTTTTGCAAACTCTCACCGATCGTATTATCGTGATGAAAGAAGGTGCGATTGTAGAAATCTTGGCATCAAAAGATTTGGGATTGGCAACGCATCCGTATACAAAACAATTATTGGCAGCTAGCCGTGGGTAAATGGCTATCGTCTATACAGTAGCAAAGACTACAACATTTCCTTGTGAAAGTGTTGTGGTCTTTTTTTGATATAAATGTTATCCTAGTGATAGCATGAATCGTAAAAAAATAGTATAATTGTATTTTAGAATATACGATACAAGTGATATAGAAGATGATAGGGAGGAACGTATGAAAGAAATCAAAGATGTGTCGAAACTGACTTACACGCATGTACAAGGTGGTCAGTTTCGTTGGATAACGGTGAGTACCATCATGCTAGCTTTGGGAACGATTTTACATGCTGTATCCCCAAGTGTGGCAGGGGTCACACCGAACTGGACTATAGCTACTTATTGCGTAGCTATCAACTTAACGCGTCCAACCCTTAGACAAAGTTTAGGTATTGGTTTGGTAGCGGCCTTGATTAATGTATTCACGTCAAAATCGGCATTGCCATATGGGAACCTGATTAGTGAGCCTTTGGGGGCTTTCACTTGTGCCGTGTTAGTGCATTATATTTCTAATCTAAAAATTGGTAAGCTAAATTTGATGCCTATATTGAGCGCTTTCATTAGTACTGTAGCATCTGGTGGAGCTTTTATTACCTGTCTATATCTCGTATTAGGATTGCCTAGCAATGTGTATTGGAATGCTATGTGGCCATTGGTATTGATGGTATCTCTTTGTAATGCCGTAGTGGCACCATTCTTGTACATTCCAGCGCAAAAATTATTGGCTCGTCAAACTGTGAAGGGGCAAGAATTGACAGACAGCAGTGATCACAGTGATTTACATATTGTACCGTCTGTGAAAGCACCTATCGTCATCGACCATATGAGTTATCGCTATGGGAATCAAAGCGAGTATGCTGTGAAAGACATTAACTTAGTGGTACATGAAGGAGATTTTCTTGTCATTACAGGACCAGCAGGTTGTGGTAAATCTACCATCTGTATGGCCATGGCAGGAGCTGTACCTAAGTTTTACGGCGGTACTATGGAAGGTATGGTATTCATCAATGGCAAAGCGGTGACGCAATTAGAAATTCCAGATGTAGCAGATGATATCGGTATCGTCTTAGCCGACTATGATACACAACTAGTGACCATGACGGTGGCAGAGGAAGTAGCCTTTGCCCTTGAAAATCGTGGTTATACAGCGGAGGCGATTCAAGAGCGTACAGCCATCGTATTAGAACAAGTAGGCTTAACTGGATTGGAAGACCGCAATGTGTACAGCTTGTCTGGGGGGCAACGTCAGCGGTTGGCCATTGCCTCTGTGTTAGCTGTAAACCCATCTATTTTAGTGTTAGATGAACCGACTAGCTCTTTAGATCCAGAAGGCACAGAAGAGTTATATCGCTTAGTAGGTTCCTTGAATCGTGACCATGGTATTACCGTTGTGGTTATTGACCATGATTTACACGCTGTCTTACCGTACGCAAATCGTATGGTATTAATCGATGGTGGGGAGCTAAAAATCGACAGCTCTGTAGAAGATGTATTGTCTTATATGTATGATACGAATACATACGTAGATGCATTGCCATCCTTATTTGTGACCTATAAATCATTAGTAGCAAAAGGGATTGCTTTAGATACACCATGGTTATCTTTAACATCTGCTCAATCTAGTCTTATGAAAGGAGAACGCTAATATGTTAACAGTTGAAAATTTGCGCTTTTCCTATGTACCGGGACAAGATATTATGAAAGATGTAACTTTTACCATAGGAGATGGAGAATTCATTACATTAGGTGGCCGTAATGGGTGTGGTAAAACAACGGTAACTCGTTTATTAGTGGGTTTGGAAACACCCGTAGAAGGTAAGATTTCTTACGACGGCCAAGATATTACGAATATGCCTACCTCTGAAAGAGGACGTTTTATTGGCTATGTATTTCAACAGCCAGATCGTCAAATGTTCCGCCAGACTGTGGCAGAAGAGGTGGCATTTGGTCCTGAACAATTGGGATACGACAAAGCAACGGTAGACCGCATCGTACAAGATGCTCTAGAACGAGTAGGTATTTCCCATTTAGCAGAATCCTATCCATTAGGCTTACGCCGAGGGGAAAAGCAACGAGTAGCGATTGCCTCAGCGTTAGCGATGCAGTCTAAACTGTTGATTCTTGACGAACCTACTAGTGGACAAGATGGAACAGAAACAAAAGGTTTACTTGTGTTGTTACAAGAATTGCAAGCCCAAGGTTTGACCATATTACTCATTACCCATGATATGGAAATTATGGCAGAATATTCTACACGAGTGATCATTATGGGATATGGCACAAAAGCCTTCGATGGATCCCCGGAAGAATTATTTACAAGCCGTGAGGACTTGTTGGAACTTGGTTTGACAAAACCGCCGAGTGTGGTGCTTAGTGAAACGGTACCAGACTTAGGGTATTGCAAATCGATGAAAGAGTTTGAACTGCGCTATGCAGAGTATGTGAAAGGATAGGAGGAGACCGATGAAATTTGTACCATTAACAAAAATTTGGGCAACAATCTTCGTGTCCATCTTAGCCATTGCTATGAAAACTCCGGAACTATTGTTAGCATTATTTGGAGTAGAATTGCTGGTAATGCTGATTGGTGGTATCTTGTTGCGTCAATGGAAAGCATTATTCGCCTTAATCGGGTTTTCTGCGTTCTTAGGTATTGTACAGTACTTGGGTAGCTGGTCCGTGGACTCCGCGGTTGTAACAGCTTTGCGTATGTTGACGATGACCACTATCTTTATGATGCTCATTGTAACAACGAAAACACAAGATTTAACAGTGGCTCTTGTACAACAATGTCGCATCCCCTATGCGTATGCCTTTATGTTTACAGCGGCCCTACGCTTTGTGCCTGACTTTTTACGTGAAAGTAAAGCGGTGCAAGAAGCACAGGCCTGTCGGGGTATGTCGTTAGAAGGGAATTGGCTGACAAAGATAAAATCTTATATGACGGTCATTCAACCGTTGATGCTGAAATCATTGAGCCGTTCGGAGACAATGGCATTGTCCTTGGAACTTCGAGGTTTTGGAAATCAGCAACATACATTTATGCGGAAAGTTAGCTTGCAAGCAGTGGATTATGTGGCATTCTTCGTGATGCTGGCAGTTACCTATGCTGTCATTCAGTATATCATCTTCTAAGCGTCACTGGTGATGCTATGTAGCCTGTAGGTCGTCACTTGTTTCTCTATGCAGCCTATGGCGTTCTTAACTAAATATGATAAAGGGAAGAGCACGATGCTCTCCTATTGATGATTGTCACGTTCAAACAATACTATATAAAGCAAATAAAGAGCACGGCACATTCCTTCAGAAACGGTATTTCATAATGTTTCTTCAGGAACATGCCGTGCTCTTTTAGGATAGGTGTAATTATGATATAAATGAGCGTGACATTACTTTAGTTTATTTGGGGCACACCGTGCTCTTCTTGCATTTGTGTGATTTGGTCAGTAAAGGAACGCCACAAGACTGCTACGCCTAACTGCGTTCCTCAAGGGGAATCGCAAACTTATGCTTTGCTTAGTTTGCTTCGAATGTATCGTATTTACTTTTGTCGAGCTAAGTTTTTAATAATAACTTTCAAAATTATTCTGTAAATACTTGAAATGGACATGGCTGTTAGTGCTATAATAGAATGAGGTAAGTTCGTGCAGGGGTTGAAAGGAGAATTGATGGATTATAAAGTAGCAGCTTCTTTTTGGACAGAGAAGGATAAAACTGCAAGAAAGATGGACCCACGTGAATTGCATGTTGAGATTGTTGATTTTTTGAAAGCTCATCATACATGTGCTTTAGCGACGCATAGTGAAACGGGAGTTCGTTGCACTCCATTATCGTATACTGTGCATGGTGGATACATTGATATTTTCTCTGAAGGTGGTGAGAAATTCTTTCACTTAGAAGAAGATAAAAACGTATCTCTTACGGTGTTCGATCCTTATGAGGGTCCAGGTACGGCGAAGAGTGTTCAGATTCAAGGTGTAGCAACGGTGCTAGGTCCTGATGATGAAGAGTATGCTAAGGTACTAACAGAAATTGGTATGGAAAAATTATTAGACCGTGATGATCCATTGTATTTGATTCGTGTGAAATCGAATGAGATTGTTTACTTGAATGGTTCTTTGCGAGCACGTGGCTATTATATTCGTCAAGTCTTGGAGAGATAGGGTAGATTCTTTTTGCACATCTGCGTCAAGTATGATACAATAAGTAAAGACCGCCGTTAGAGGTTTCATCTAACGGTGGTTTTTATATTTAGAAATGGAGATAATTAATGAATATACAACGTATCTTACTGAGTGCGCTATTAGGAGCAACGTTAGTAGTGACGGCTGCTTGTGGTACTGACGCAGCTCAGCAAGCAAAATCTGAAGTAGGGAAAGAAGTGAAAGTAGAAATAAAAATGCCTAGCTTTGATGCGACACCAATTGCTGATGAATATGCTACGATTCATACGAATAAAGGTGATATTAAAGTGCGTCTATATGGTAGTAAGGCACCTATTACTGTAAAAAACTTTAAAAGTTTAATTGAGCAAGGATATTACAATAATTTAACCTTTCACCGTGTTATCGATGGATTCATGATCCAAGGCGGAGATAATAAAAAAGGTGGTCTAGGGTATACAATTCCTGATGAAGTGAGCAATGATTTACACTTTAATAAAATGGGAATCTTGGCGATGGCTAATGCAGGCCCTAATACAGGGAATGCTCAGTTCTTTATTACAGTGGCACCAACCCCATGGTTAGATAACAAACACACCATCTTTGGAGTAGTTGTACAGGGTATGGATGTGGTAGAAGCGATCAGTCGTGTGCCGAGAGATAAACGGGATACTCCGAAAGAACCAGTGGTGATTCAGTCTATTGACTTAGCGCCAATCCCAGCCGGTGAATAAGATGGAAGAAAAATTTTACACCTATATGGTACGCTGTGCAGATGGCTCTCTCTATACGGGATGGACTACGGATTTAGAAAAACGTATACGAGCCCATAATGGTGAAATTAAAGGGGGCGCCAAGTATACACGAGGTCGAAGACCAGTCACTTTGGTATGGAGCACAGCTTTCAGTAGAAAGCAAGACGCTCAATCCATGGAACAGCAAGTAAAGCGTATGGAACGGTCCCAAAAAGATGCTCTCATTGCAGCAAATTGTGATATAATGAAATGATACAGATAGTGCGTGAATACGAGAGGAGGAATGCTAATGAAACGAGTCATTGTGTCCGTGAAAAGTACGCAACGTGATGCGGATGGAGAAGATACGGTGGTGGAATTAGTATCCTCTGGTAAGTATTATGAAACAGCCTTGGCGAAACATATCATTTATGATGAAAGTGAAGTTACTGGTTTGGGAAATACGAAAACAACCATTAAAGCCTATAAGGATTCGGTGGTGCTTTTACGAACTGGCGAATTTTCTATGCGCCATGAGTATCAGTTGGGAAAGACTAATATTGCAAGTTTGGAAACCCCATATGGGGCAGTAGAACTAGCTATGCTAACCCATGAATTAGACATAGATTTGAAAGATGGCAAGGGCCATATTTGTTTAGGATATGATATCTCTGTTGGTGGTGAATGGCAATTTTACAACCAACTATATGTAGAGATTCGGGAGGATGTACATTATGGACATGAAAGAAGTTTTGAAAGCAGCCATTAAGGATGCTTTGCAGATAGCTCTGGAACAGGGAGAATTACCAGAAGGTACCTATCCAGAGGCACATTTGGAAGTGCCACCGCAGAAAGAATTTGGCGATTTTTCTACGAATATTGCTATGCAATCTGCACGGATAGCGAAATCAAACCCAAGAGCTATTGCGGAAACGATCATTTCCCATATGAATTATGATTGGTTAGAGCGCGCAGAAGTAGCTGGTGCGGGATTTATTAATTTCTTTTTAGTATCTGATGTGATTTACGATACTTTAAAAAACATATTAACAACAGGGGACACATATGGTAGTGCACCACTTCGTGAAGAAGATACTGTGCAAATTGAGTATGTGAGCGCGAACCCAACCGGTTTGTTACATGTAGGTCATGGTCGTGGTGCTGCCTATGGTAGTGCCTTGGTAAATTTAATGCGTGCAGCTGGATATAATGTGTTTGCTGAATATTACATTAATGATGCAGGTAAGCAAATCGACAACTTAGCGGCCTCTGTGAATGCTCGTTATTTGGAATTATTAGATATGAAACATGAGTTCCCTGAGTCTGGCTATCGTGGTCAAGATGTCATCGATACAGCGCAGGAATTGATTAACTGGAGAGGCGATTTCTTTGCAGTGCTTCCAGAAGAAGAGCGTGTTCCATTCTTTAAAGAATTTGCTTTAACAGAAAAATTAAATGGTTTACGTAAAACATTGCGTAATTTCCGCGTAGGGTTTGATCGTTGGTTTAGCGAACGTAGTTTGCATAAAAGTGGTGAGATTCGCACATTAGTGAATCAGCTATTAGAATCTGGCGGAATGTATGAAAAAGATGGGGCTTACTGGTTGGCATCTATGCAATATGGAGATGACAAAGACCGTGTAGTTATCCGTGATAATGGAGAACCAACATACCTAGCCGCAGATATTGCGTACCACAAAGATAAATACGAACGTGGTTACAAACAATTAATTAACATTTGGGGTGCTGACCATCATGGTTATATTGCTCGTGTAAAAGCAGCGATGGAAGCGCTTGGATTCAATCCAGATAAATTAGAAGTTCTGTTATTACAAATGGTATTCTTATACCGTGATGGGGAACTTGTAAAAATGTCCAAACGTACTGGTGAAACCATAACTTTGGATGAATTGATTGAAGACGTAGGAGTGGATGCAGCAAGATACTTCTTCTTGATGCGCTCCTTAGATAGTCAATTGGACTTCGACATCAACTTGGCATCCTCTAAATCTAACGACAATCCAGTGTACTATATCCAGTATGCACATGCTCGTATTCATAGTATTTTTGGGCAAGTAAAAGAAGCAGGTATTGCCTATGGTGACTGGGCAAATATATCTTTCACAGCATTGCAAAGCGAACAAGAAGTGGAATTGATTAAAAAATTAGCAGCCTATCCAGAAGAAATTCAACTATCTGCTAATAATAAAGCGCCACATCGTATAGCGAAGTACTTGTACGATCTAGCAAGTCTATTCCATTCCTTCTATAAACAAGGCCGTATCATGGGCGTTGACCCAGAATTGCAACAAGCTCGATTAGGCTTGATTACGGCAACAGCACATGTATTACAACATGGTCTTGGTATCTTAGGTATTTCCGCTCCTGAAAAAATGTAATCAGAAGCACATAATTTATTAGGGAGGCATCATGTCAACAAAGTATATTTTCGTAACAGGCGGCGTCGTATCATCATTAGGTAAAGGCATTACTGCAGCATCCTTGGGACGTTTGTTGAAAAACCGTGGATATAAGGTGACAATTCAAAAATTTGATCCATATATCAATATTGACCCAGGTACAATGAGTCCCTATCAACATGGTGAAGTGTTCGTCACTGACGACGGTGCAGAAACTGACTTAGATTTAGGTCACTATGAACGTTTCATCGACATTAACTTAGGTAAAACATCCAATATTACAGCTGGTAAAGTGTATTGGTCTGTGATCAATAAAGAACGTAAAGGTGAATATCTTGGCTCTACTGTGCAAGTTATCCCTCATATTACGAATGAAATTAAAAATGCTGTGTTTCGCGTAGGTAAAGAAGATAATGCAGATGTGGTGATTACAGAAATCGGCGGTACTGTAGGCGATATTGAAAGCTTACCATTCTTGGAAGCTATCCGCCAAGTGAAAAAAGAAGTTAATCGTGATGATGTGTTATATATCCACGTAACATTGGTACCATATATTAGTGCAGCTGGCGAGTTGAAAACAAAACCAACACAACATAGCGTAAAAGAACTTCGTGGCATCGGTATTCAACCAGATATCATTGTATGCCGTACGGAAAAAGAAATTTCCCGTGAAATGAAAGATAAATTGGCATTATTCTGTGACGTGGATCCAGATGCTATCGTGGAAAACCGCACTTGTAGCACGATCTATGAAGTGCCTTTGATGATGCAAGATGAAGGATTAGACAGTATTGTTGTGCGCAAATTGAACCTAGAAGATCGTCCTGCAGATATGACAGAATGGAAAGAAATGGTTCATAAAATCTTACATCCTAAACAAGAAATTACCATCGCTCTTGTTGGTAAATACGTAGCATTACATGATGCGTACATTTCTGTAGCAGAAGCGTTGGGTCATGCAGGTATCGTAGAAGATACAAAAGTGAACATTAAATGGGTTGATTCTGAAGCGGTAGAAGCTGAAGGTACGGACTTAGCGGAAGTATATAAAGATGTGGATGGTATCTTGGTACCAGGTGGTTTCGGTTGCCGTGGTGTAGAAGGTAAAATTTCGACCATCCAATATGCTCGTGAGCACAAAGTGCCATTCCTTGGCATTTGCTTGGGCATGCAAACATCTGTGATGGAATTTGCTCGTTCCGTATTGGATATGAATGGCGCTACTTCTACAGAATTTGATGAAAGCTGCCAGTTCCCTGTGATCGACTTAATGGATGACCAAGTAGATGTGGATGAAAAAGGCGGTACAATGCGTCTTGGCGTATACCCATGTAAAACAGTACCTGGTACAAAAGTACATGAAGCATACGGCGAAGACTTGATTTACGAACGTCATCGTCATCGTTGGGAATTCAACAATGCCTATCGTCAACAATTGACAGATGCAGGCTTGATTATCTCTGGTACATCCCCTGATAATCGTCTAGTAGAATGCGTTGAAGTAGCAGATCATCCTTGGTTCGTAGGCGTACAATTCCATCCAGAATTGAAATCCCGTCCAAACAATGCACATCCATTGTTCAAAGGATTTGTGAAAGCGGCCATTGAAAATAAAAAATAAGACATAGTGAGTATGTAACATAGAAAGGACTGTAACAGAATACAATAGATTCTGGGTGCAGTCCTTTTGTATGAAGTGATGTCGATGATTTTGTAGAATTTGTTATAAAATATAAGTTGTTTGTAACACCAGTGACAACATATATCTTAGAAGATTTTTATAAAAATGATGAATGTTAGAGGCGCCGGTATATTTTGTGCTAGAAGGTGGTGATGGTATGGTATTGCAAAATAAGTTGGGAATCACTAACTCTGTAGAACTTGCTAGAGAGGAAGAGCGGATTAGTAAGAAGAAAGCGTTAGATCTGTTTGATACTACTGTACTAGAGAAGTATCCTGTAGGTTCTTTTGCGCAATTAGCTGCGATACACAGATATTTATTTGAAGGTATCTATGACTTTGCAGGAAAAGTTAGGTCTGTTAATATAGCAAAAGGTAATTTCAGATTTGCTCCTGTGATGTATTTACAGGCTGCCCTTGAAAGTATAGAGAACATGTCACAATCTACATTTGATGAAATTATTGAAAAATATGTGGAGATGAACGTGGCACATCCTTTCAGAGAAGGCAATGGAAGAAGCGCTAGAATTTGGCTAGACCTAATGCTGAAGCAAGAACTACATCACGTTGTAGATTGGAGTTTTGTAGATAAAGACGATTATTTACTAGCTATGGAACGAAGCCCTATTAAAGATACTGAAATCAAGTATCTCCTAAAAAATGCTTTAACTGAAAGGATAGATGATAGAACAGTATATATGAAGGGAATTGACTATAGTTACTACTATGAAGGGTATACTTTGTATAAAATAGAAGAATTGTAGGCTAAAATCTATAGAAGAAAATACAAAAACAATACGATGTATATCTATTGTTAGAGTGATATGATATGTATCATGTATTGTTTTTTATCTCAAACAGTGCTATACTTAAGACACAAACAAGAAGAGCCATCAACGTGTGCTGGCGTTAGGCTCATCTCAAACTAGTAAAATGATGATGCCTAACGTTTAGAGGGTACGAACCTCTTTCGTTAGGCTTTATCATTAATTGTTAAAGAAACTAATGATTTGTACTATAAGCTTTAAAATTAAAATCAATACATTGATTTTTCTAAAAAACTTTTTCATAGTACCACCTCCTCCTATAGGATAGGAAGAGATGAGCCCAACGCACGTTGAAGACTCTTCTATAATTGCATTATAACAGAGTTTATTCGTATTGTGTATACATCCAAAATAAAAAACACATTAGTCTATTGACAAGCGACTCAAAATACTATAGAATAGTCTTCAGTTACATAAAGCAAATGCGATGAACAGGTATAAAGATATAGTTAGTTGCTTTCAGAGAGCTGCTGGTTGGTGTGAAGTAGTAGAACGGTTATATTGAAACTCTCCTGTGAGCAGCGATGGTGAAATCAAGTAGTCATCGACGGTAGTTCCGTTATAACTGTGAGAACCAACTAGGGTGGGACCGTGTTATTGAAATGATAATGCCCCTTGATGTGCAATGCACATTGAGGGGCTTTTTGTATCATAGGTTGTACCAGTTGCGTCCATATGTTTCTAGTATTTTAGTAGTCATTAGATATATATTATTAAGATTGAAAGAGCATAGCAGGCATTTAGTACAAGCCGTATCTAATCTATTAAAGAGTTAGCGATCTAGTATAAGAGGCTAAGAATGAGATTGTTTAGAAATTTGGTATAGATAGTACAGCCTATGCTGCTGAATATTCTAGCATGCTATACTCGATCATACATAATACTAGATTATCAATTAAGTATTAGAAATAATAAGGACCAACAGGCAACGAACATACACAATATATAACGCCCCTAGGGATGCATTGTCATCTCTGGGGGCGTTTTTCTATTCTCTGAAAGTTATTTTCACAGAACATAGGAATACAACCACCACAAGAGGGATCGCCGCAAAGGTGAGATATGGTCGCGACATATCCAGTTTTGTAGAGATACTTCATGATAATGAAATTAAGACATACGATAGATAGAAAGAGGAATCATCATGAACAATAGAATTTATTTTTTTGATACAACACTTCGAGATGGGGAACAAACACCGGGTGTGTCCCTTCAAACACCAGAAAAAGTAGAAATTGCACAAGCTCTTGTGCGTCTTGGATTAGATGTCATCGAAGCGGGGTTCCCAGCTGCATCGGAAGGCGACTTTGAGGCGGTATCTACGATTGCTAGAGAAGTGCGTGGATGTACTATCGCAGCGCTTGCTCGATCCAATGAGAATGATGTGACGAAAGCAGCAGAAGCACTTGCAGGCGCAGAGCGCAGTCGTCTACATGTGTTTATCGCTACTAGCGATATTCATTTAGAGTATAAATTGAAAAAGACTCGTGAAGAAGTGCTAGACATTGTGAAACACATCCTTGAGTTTGCGAAAGGTAAATTTGATGAAATTGAGTTCTCCGCAGAAGATGCATCTCGTACAGATTTAGATTATTTATGCCGTGTTTTTGAAGTAGCTATCGAAGGCGGCGCATCTATCTTGAACGTACCAGACACAGTAGGTTATATGACACCAGAAGAGTTTGGCAATCGCATTCGCTACATTAAAGAGCATACGAAAGGCATCGAAAAAGCAATCATCAGTGTACATTGTCACAATGACTTAGGTCTTGCGAATGCGAACACGTTGGCAGCTATCGAAGCAGGGGCTCGTCAAGTGGAATGTACTATGAATGGCTTAGGCGAACGAGCTGGTAATGTGGCTATCGAAGAAGTAGTAATGGCCATTAAAACACGTCATGACCACTATCCATTCGATGTTCATATCGATACACCTTTGTTTACGCGTACTAGCAAATTGGTGAGCAAACTTTGCGGAGTTGCTGTATCTCCTAATAAAGCTATCGTAGGTGCGAATGCCTTCGCACATGAGTCTGGTATTCATCAACATGGTATGTTGAACAATCCAACGACTTATGAAATCATGACACCAGCTAGTGTAGGAGCAGAAAAAACGTCCATCGTATTAGGTAAACATTCTGGTCGTCATGCCTTTGAAGATCATCTAGTGAATTTAGGCTTTCAGTTAGAAGAAGAACGAGTGAATGAGTTGTTCGTTCAATTCAAAGCTTTAGCAGATAAGAAAAAACAAGTCTACGATGAAGATATCTATGCTTTGGTGATGGATACTATGCATCACGAACAGGCATTCCACGTGGTACAACACGATTACCATTCCGATCAAAATGGATACGTTCTTGCTAGCATTCGTGTGTTAACTCCGAATGGGGAACGTATGGATGCTGCTGTCGGTGATGGCCCAGTAGATGCTTCTTTCAGAGCTATCGAACGATTAGTGAACACACCATTTGTATTGGAAGATTTCCAAATCCGTTCCGTAACAGTAGGTAAGGATGCCCTTGGTGAGGCGGTTGTAAAAGTCAATTATAATGGCCGCAGATTTCAAGGCCGTGGTATTAGCACAGATATCGTAAAATCTAGTGTAAATGCCTATATTAACGCAGTCAATGCGATTTATTTAGCAAAAGAATTAGAACAAGAGTTTGGAAACCAGGAGGGTTAATGTCATGGGTATGACGATTACAGAAAAGAATATGGCACGCCATGCAGGACTTGCAGAGGTGAAAGCAGGTCAAATGATCGAGTGTCAATTGGATTTCATCTTGATGAACGATATTACATTTCCGCCAGCGAAAAAAGAATTTGAAAAGATCGGTAAACCTGTATTCGATGCAGATCGCATCTACTTAGTACCGGATCATTTCACACCGAATAAAGATATTAAATCTGCTACGCAAGCCAAAGTAATGCGCGATTTCGTGCGACAACATAAGATTACACACTATTTTGAAGTAGGTCGTATGGGTATTGAGCACGTATTGTTACCAGAGCAAGGTTTGATTGGACCAGGGGAAATGATCATCGGCGCCGACTCTCACACTTGTACCTATGGGGCATTGAATGCGTTTGCTACCGGCGTTGGTTCTACAGATGCTGGGGTTGCTATGGCAGAAGGTAAAACTTGGTTTAAAGTGCCAGAAACGATCAAAGTCGTGTTAGAAGGGAAACCTGCTAAATGGATTTCCGGTAAAGATATTGTGTTGGACTTAATCGGTAAAATTGGTGTGGATGGAGCACGTTATAAAGCCCTTGAGTTCCATGGGACTGGTGTGCAATACATGACGATGGCAGACCGTTTGACCATCTGTAACATGGCCATCGAAGCAGGCGGTAAATGTGGTGTATTCCCATACGATGCAGTGACAGAGGAGTATATCCAAGGTCGCATCACACGCCCTATCGAACCGATTGCAGCAGACGAAGATGCAGAATATTGCCAAGTAGTAACCATCCAATTGGACGAATTAACACCAGTGGTAGCGTACCCACATCTTCCTTCCAATACACATTACATGAAAGACATTGTGAAAGAAGACCGCATTCAAATCGACCAAGTCATCATCGGTTCTTGCACGAATGGACGCTTTGAAGATTTAGAAATGTGCGCAGAAATTTTTAAAGGTCGCAAGGTGGCGGACTTCGTGCGTTGCATCGTGATCCCAGGGTCCCAAGATGTATATAACCAAGCTGTAAAAGCAGGCTTAATGGACATCTTTATCGAAGCAGGCTGTGCTGTAAGTACGCCAACGTGTGGTCCTTGCTTAGGTGGTTACATGGGTATCATGGCAGAGGGAGAACGCACTGTGTCTACTACAAACCGTAATTTCCGTGGCCGTATGGGACACGTGGACAGTGAAGTATATTTGGCAAGTCCCTATGTGGCGGCAGCAAGTGCAGTAGCAGGGTATTTAGCAAGCCCTGAGGAGGTATAATATGGCAGACTTTCAAGGAACAATTTGGCGCTACGGCGACAATGTAGATACAGACGTAATCATCCCAGCACGCTATTTGGCCATAGCGGATATGGCGGAATTAGCAGAACATGCTATGGAAGACATTGATACAACCTTTGCACCGAATGTGAAAGCTGGTGAAATTATGGTAGCTGGCAAAAACTTTGGTTGTGGTTCCTCTCGTGAACATGCACCAGCCGTGATTAAAGAAAAAGGTATTTCTTGTATCGTAGCAGATAGCTTTGCTCGTATCTTTTTCCGCAATGCTATCAATATCGGTTTGCCTGTGATCGAAATTGGTGAGGCTGTGGACCGTATTCAAGAAGGTCACGAAATCGCTGTAGAAATGGCCACAGGTGTTGTCCATAATGTGACTACCGGTGAAAGCTACCAGGGAACAGCACTACCACAATTTGTGCAAAATATTGCCAAAGCAGGTGGATTGGTAAACTTTGCAAAAACAAGACAAAACTAATATATCTAATAGGGTGCCTTAGGCAAAGCTACTATCGCTTAGCCTAGAGGTATTCCCTATAGTATGGATACTAACTAGGTAGAATATCTTGGTATATTGTAGATGTGTAGAGACTTTTAAAAGAGGAATACTATGAGTGAAAAACAAATTGTCCTAATTGCTGGCGACGGCATTGGGGAAGAAATAACAAATTCGGCGCGTGCTGTGGTGGATGCAGCCTTTGCCAAAGCTGGTGTAACAGCCAACTGGATTGAGAAAAAAGCTGGCGGTGCGGCTATCGATGCCTTTGGTGAACCATTACCACAAGATACTATCGATGCATGCCAAGCAGCAGATGCTGTATTATTAGGTGCTGTAGGAGGCCCTAAATGGGATGATGTAGATCCGTCCATCCGTCCAGAAAAAGCCATCCTTGGTTTACGCAAAGCATTGGGCTTGTTCTGTAACTTGCGCCCAGTGAAAATCTATCCAGCATTGCGTGAATTTTCTCCGTTGAAACCAGAATTGGTAGAAAACGTTGACTTCGTTATCGTTCGTGAATTAACAGGCGGCATCTACTTTGGGGAACGGGAAGAAGCACAAGGAGAAGGCCCAACAGAATTTGCTTGGGACAAAGAGACTTATGCTCGTTATGAAGTGGAACGCATCATGGACGTAGCAGTAGAAACAGCTCGTAAACGATCTGGCAAAGTGGTGAGCGTAGATAAAGCTAACGTATTGGCATCTTCTCGTTTATGGCGTAAAATTGCAAAAGAAAAAGCAGAAGCAAATCCAGATATTTCCATGGACTACTACTATGTAGATAATACAGCTATGCAACTCGTGACAAACCCAGGTCAATTTGATGTGTTAGTGACAACGAACTTATTTGGAGACATCTTGAGCGATGAAGGGGCTGTTATCTCTGGATCTCTTGGCTTATTGCCATCTGCCTCCATTGGTACAGGTACTTCCTTGTATGAACCAATCCATGGATCGGCACCAGACATTGCAGGACAAGGCATTGCCAATCCACTAGGAACAATCTTGTCTGCTGCCATGATGTGTCGTTACTCCTTGGATTTACCAGAGGTAGCAGATAATATTGAGCAAGCGGTGACAGCGGTTCTTGATGTGGGCTATCGCACAGGTGATATGTACCGTGAAGGATTTACGAAAGTGAATACACAAGGCATGACTGACGCTGTCATAGCGCACTTAGGATAAGATGTAAGAGTATATAAGGTATAAAAAATCGCGGCACACTCCTCCACAAACTGATACTATCGTTAGGTTTGCTCCGGAGTATGCCACGCTTTTTTTATGTATGTTATTACTTAGATATCGTTGATACTGCTTAGCCTATGTGCGCTATGGTGGTGCTCTAGGGAGAAGCGGATAAGTATGATTTCAGGAAAAAGATGATGGTCGGTACAGACCTATCTCACAAGAAATATATATACTAGTTAAGGTTTCATGTACTTTTGTGTATAATAGTGTACATATGTCAGTGTTGGGAACGGAATATAGGAGGAGTTACCATGTCAGATGAACGAGTTACAGATCTACAGTTGGCACACTCTGTGCTAGGCTATACTGGGGTTCCAGGGGCCTATGCCTATGAAGTGTTGCAGAATGTACTTTCAAAATATATAGAAAAGGGTGGATCCGTGGAAGGGCAACGGATTGAGCGCTGTCAAAGTCATCGTGAGCTTGTACAGGCTGTCCACGAAGGACGCATCGATTATGCTATATTGCCTATTGAAAATTCCATCGTTGGTGAAGTACGGGATAGCACGGATTTAATCAAAGATAAGAATATCCACATCGTGGGAGAAGTACGCCACCGTATTAGCCATAGTTTATTGGGCGTGCAAGGTGCTAGCCTAGATACGATTCAAGAGGTGTACTCTCATGAGCAAGCCCTCATGCAATGCTCACAATTTTTGGCAACTCACAGTTCGTGGCAACTAAGTCCTATGAACAATACCGCTATGAGTGCGAAACATGTAAGTGATACCCAGGATATAACGAAAGCATGTATTGCCAATGCATCTGCGAAAGAATTATACGGTCTTACATTGTTGGCGCCAGACATTGCAAACTTTAAGGAAAACTTTACACGATTCTTCATCATCACTCACAAACAGGTAACGATTCGTGATGCACACAAGTTGAGCATCATTGTACAAACACCGAATACTCCAGGGGCGCTGGTGAAAGTATTACGAGTCTTTGAAAATCATCAGCTGAACATGGTGAATATCAAGTCACGACCATGTATGCACACACCGTGGGAGTACTTCTTCTACATTGATATTGAAGGGGAAGGCCGTGAAACAGAAGTACAACAGGCTTTGGCAGAAGTGCGAGAACTGTCCAATTATTTGCAGGTCTTAGGGCATTATAAAATCTATGATGTACTGTGAGGGTTCCATTAGAACTCTGATGCCATAGAATACTAATATAGAGACATGATGGAAACCTTGCTATTTCTAGATGCTGTAATGCTAGGTAGTATAAGAGTAGTAATTTAAAAGTTTGATGAAGTTTCGGTATACCCCTTGCTCATAGAAATAGAGATATGATACTATATTCCCATGTGATATATAGAAATGTATAGATATAGCTGTACTGTATAAATGAGCTAAGTACATGTGCTATGTAAATGTAGCATAGAAATGTAGTGTACAAATGCACTATGCAAACTCAGTACAGATGACCTCCAATTTCTATATACGAATTACGAATGTGAAAATTAAATAAGGAGACATAGTATGAAACGAAGCATTATTTCTTTTTTAGTAGGCGCCATTGTGACGGCATGTGCTATGGGTTGGTTTTGGTATCAAGACCGTGAGCAGTATACACGTGCCATCCCCGCTGTAAAAGGGGCAGTTCAAGTAGCGCCAGTGGTGAATGGAACACCAACAGGAACGACAAATGGTACTGTACAACAACAAACTGGAGCCGTAGCGTCACAAGCAATACAGCAACAAGTACAAATCACACAAGAAAAAGCAATGGAAATCTTTAAAACAGCATACCCTGACTATCGCATTGAAAAAGTGAAGTTCGATACAGATCACGGCCGTGCTCATTATGAAATCGATGGGGAGACCTTAACACGGGAAGTAGAAATTAAAATCGATGCTGTTACTGGGGAAATCTTCCAAGTTAAAGAAGGACATTAATACTTTTTTATAGGACTAAGAATACCTAACCTACCTAGTAGGCTAGGTATTCTTTCATTAGTAAAGGAAATGATTATATTAGTATTGCAATCGGCAAATAAATGAGTTTCTAACGACATCATGAATCATTTTCTAGTAGTACATTTTAACGTACTGTGTTAGTATGGATTATAGAAGGTTCGGCAAATTATCTGTATATAATGTAGATTTATTTGGTGTATCGATGCTAGTACATCAAAGATAAAGTTTAGAAAATAAATGGGAGGATACCTTAAGATATTTAGAAGTTAGCATATCAATTTGAGTGAGTAAAGCAGGATGGAGGGATTGTATGACAGAACTACACATGTATTTAGCGTATTTGACAGCATGGACCATATACCAATTGTGGTCAATTCACAGATGGATACAATCGGAGTCAAAAGAGGAAAAAGCAGAGAATGCGGGACATGCATTGCAGGAGGTTTTAAATTTTATTTCGCCTAAGGCAGTGGCTGGTTTGGCCATGAGCGGAATCATTTTTACAGGGGCTGCAGATGTATTAGGCATTTTGCTAGTGAAAGGCTTCATACGTGACCCTCAATGGCTAGATACTTTGCTAGTCGGCCTTGTTTGCGTAAGTATTATAATGGGTATCCGTTCTGCTATTGAGGCGTATCGCATTGTTCTAAGTGCATCTAATTCTCGTCAACCAGATCTCTTTTTAGTGCGCCATGAAAGACTATTTAAAAAGGGGCGTATGAACCTAGAGGTCATAGTGAACCGGATATTACATATTCTATATGCGGGATTTGCCATTTACACGATTGTTATACTTTTACAAGCATTGCATATTTTATAAGAAAATTTGTCAATAATGTTTATAGGATATTAGCAAAAGTTGTGGTGGTCTGTTATAATAAATTGATTACATTACATATGGTTGGAGTATAGCAGTGTAAACGATAGTATATATATACAAATCAATTAGTAAGAAAGGCATTGATAATGAACGTAAACAAGAAAGCAACAATTTCTAAAGAAGAAACGGCCGTGATTGAACATTTAAAAGACTCCTATAATGAATTGGTATATCCTTCAAAATCCTTTGGAGTAACCTCTATCAACAGTTTAGAAGCAAAGGCAAAATTATGGGGCTTGAATCCAGTGCCAGCAAAAGAGGCTCGAGTATTAGAACTAGGTTGTTCTATGGGTGGTAATATCATCGGTCAAGCTGTGTATCATCCAGAGGGGTCCTATGTAGGCGTTGACCTTAGCGGATCTCAAATTGAAATTGGCAATGAAATCATCGAGGCTATCAATTTAAAAAATGTAAAATTACTAGAACAAGATATTCTAAAAATTGACAAAGATTTTGGCACATTCGATTACATCATCGTTCATGGTATTTGGTCTTGGGTACCAGATGTGGTGAAAGATAAAATTTTAGAGATTTGTAATGTGAATTTATCCGAGCGTGGGGTAGCCTATGTTTCTTATAATGTATACCCAGGTTGGCATCGATTGAAACAAGTGCGGGAGATGATGCTCTTTGCTACACGGTATGATCAGGATATGGATTTATTACCTCGCACAGAAAAAGGGATTTCCTTCGTACATCATATGAATGAACTTATTAAAGGCTCTAAGGATGTGGTACCTAAATTAGGTTGGAAAACAGATAGCTTTGATTCTGCTTTAGATCATAAAGCCTATTATATCGCCCACGAATATTTAGAGCCTATTAATGACCCTGTATATATAACGGATTTTATTGACCGCGCTAACAAACATAAATTAGTCTATGTAGCGGATACAGATTTCCAACTGTCTGCTATTACGTGGATGAAAAAAGAACGCAGAGAATTAATTGAGGCTATGTCTGGTGGAGATTGGAATACGAAAGAACAAATTCTAGATTTCTATTTTGATACCCAATTCCGTCGTTCCTTATTATGCCATGAGTCACAGGCTCATTTACTACGTCATAATGAAGAGTTTTTAATTACCACTCTTGATTCCCTGTATTTCGGTATGGTCAATAAGGGTAAGGAACTACAAGATACAGCGAATGTGATAGAACAGGCCATTGTAAACCTATGCCGTAAAGGAGATATGTTCACCGTTGCTGATTGCAAAGAAGAATTGCAACAATTACAAACAGATGTGGAATATGATCGTATGGAACTATACAGTATGCTTATTCGTTTCTTGTTGTGTGGATTTATCGCACCTGTGACGGAGAAAAAAGAAATTACTACATTCCAAGAAGGTGTGTCCACAGTGCCAAAAGAGATGGCGAATTATGTACAAACTGTTGTGGATAGAGGTGGTTCTAGATTTATCAACATTTCTGATTTGTACAATGACAGCATTACAGGCTTTAACTCCGCCCATGTACTGATGATGAAAGAGTTGGAAATGCCAAAAACGTTGGAAGAACTTTACAACGTAGCGGATAAAATTTTGAAAGTAGATGAAACGAAACCATCTGGTGAAGTGGTGCCGTTACAAGGCCGTACTGTGGTAGATAGTACATTAGAGGATTTAGGTCAACTTGGTTTCTTGCGTAATAACTAGAACTATTGGCAAGTAGCTTAGGTAGTGGACCCAGCAAGATGATTATAAAAAAGAGCTGTACTAGCATGTCTGTGTGACATGTGAGTACAGCTTTTTTGTTGTGGTAGGGAATACACAAAGGGGCGTTCATCTATAATGATGTGCATATAACAGAGGGGAATCGCATGGCGATTCCCCTTACTCATAGTGTTATTGCAATTTTTCTAATAAGGTTAATAAGAATTTGGACACTGTATCTACTGCTGGCAAGTGTAACCGTTCTTTTGGTGTATGAGCACCTAAGATAGTAGGACCAAAGCTAATCATTTGTGTATTTGGTAATTGTGCTTTTAGTAAGCCACATTCAAGGCCTGCATGCACGGCTGTTACATGAGGTTCTACACCGATTACCTCTTTGTATAGAGCGATCGCCTGTTCTTCTAAACGGCTACCGCGTTCGTATTCCCAAGCTGGGTAACGACCTTGTTCAGAAGCATTGAAGCCATGTATTTTGGCCAATGTCATGATGCGGTCACGTAGGTAAGCTAGTTGACTCATAGTCAAGCTACGCACGGAGATAAGAATATCTAATTGTGTGTCATTATCTTCGACGATAGCGATATTGTTACTGGTATCTACTAAGCCCTCTAACTTTTTACTCATACCAAATACACCATGAGGTGCTAAGTACAAGAATTGCAAAAAGGTTTGTGCTTGTGCATCGCTATAGATCGTAGCAGGTGTGTCACAAGGAGTGACTTTCACTTGTAGATTTGGATCTTGTGGAGATAATTCGTGACGAATAATCTCAGCGTTGGCTTGGATATGAGCTTGTAATGCGTCTGCATCAGAAGGTTGGCAAAGAATCGTTGCCTCTGCAAAGCGAGGAATCGCATTATGTTTAGAACCACCTGTAAAATGGCTTAAAGAAATAGGGGATTCTTGTTGTGCTTCCACTAATAAGCGAGCTAGGATTGTCAGAGCATTACCAAGTTGTTCACCAATTTCGATGCCAGAGTGACCACCATGGAGTCCATCTACCGAGATTTTCAAAGCAGTTAATCCAGCTGGTGCTGGTACTGCGTTCGTTGGTAAAGTAAGATCCAAACGACAGCCCCCAGCACAGGCTACAATAAATTCATGTTCTTGTTCTGTATCGATATTGAGCAAATATTGTCCGTGTAGGCGGTCGCCTTTCACAGCCATAGCGCCGTTCATACCTGTTTCTTCATTAGTAGTAAATAGGCATTCTAAAGGTCCATGAGGGATGGCTGGATCATCTAGGACAGCCAGTGCCATCGCCACAGCAATGCCATTATCGGCACCTAGAGTAGTTTCATTGGCGTGTAACCATTCACCTTCTTCAATCAGCTCGATCGGGTCCTTGGAAAAATCGTGAGTGGATGTGTCAGATTTTTCTGCCACCATATCGATATGACCTTGTAAAATGATAGATGGATGATTTTCATAGCCAGCAGTTGCATTAGCACGAATGATTACGTTTAATTCTTCGTCTTGTTCTGCCTCTAAACCTCTATCTTTGGCAAATTGCATTAGAAAATCGCTAATGCCTTGCTCATTGCCAGATTCACGAGGGATTTGACTGATTTCACGGAACCAATGTAATACATTCGTTGTATAGTTAGTATGTGTCATAATAAACCCTTTCTTAGGATGGATGAAATACTCAATAAAATAACTATACTCCATTAGCCGTAAGGGGTCAATATAATAATAAACGATTCTTTTATGATGAAAGTCTATGTCAATGGTGTGCCAAGGAATGCTATAATAAAAATAGTGATTTCAAAGGAGGTTATCACATGAAGGATACAAAGATTATGATGATAGGCACAGGAGGTACCATTGCAGGTACAGGAAATGGGTCTAGTGCATTAACAGAATATAGATCGGGATCCATAGGTGTGGATGATTTGATGCAAGCTGTGCCAGCCTTGGAGGGGTATGGCCCGTTTGAAAGTATACAATTCTCTAATATCGATAGTTCTGAAATGAGCCCCTATCGTTGGGTACGCTTAGCACTACTTGTGAATGAAGTGGCTGAGCGAGATGATATAGGTGGTATTGTTATTACTCACGGCACAGATACGATGGAGGAAACTGCATATTTCTTGCAATTGACGGTGCATACGAAGAAACCGGTTGTGATGACTGGTTCCATGCGTCCTGCTACAGCACTCAGTGCGGATGGTCCGGTGAATTTGCTGCAAGCAGTACAAGTAGCACGCAGTGAAAATGCTTGGAATCAAGGGGTATTAGTGGTCATGAATGGCTACATTGATAGCGCTAGAGAGGTGGCTAAGCTACACACTACTGATGTGGCTACCTTTGGAAATGCCCAATTAGGTCATATGGGTTGCGTACAAAATGGAACAGCTTATTTTTACTATACTCCGTGTCGTAAGCATACAAGTGATAGCGAATTTATTTTGCGTGAGGAAGTGGAATTGCCACCCGTAGGGATTGTACATCTCTATGGAGGTATGGATACAGAAATACTCACTATGGTAGCAAGTCGATCACAAGGGTTAATTGTGGGTGGCTTTGGGCATGGCACATTGCCACAGGCTGTACGAGATACGCTCAAAAAAATTACCATTCCCAAAGTGCGGTCATCCCGCATTGGGAATGGTATTGTATCTAGCAATTCATCGGATGCGAAAGAGGGATTAATCGTTAGCGATTCTTTGTCGCCTGTGAAAGCTAGAATACTTTTGATGTTGGCGTTACAACAAGAACGAAGTCGAGAAGATTTAGAGAAACTATTTACACTCTATTAAGGCGTTTATTGTTGTGCTATGCACTCTACGGAGATCTAGGTTAACGGAATGGTAGCACAATAAGCCCTAATAGTTATAAATCCAAGGTATCTGCATTCTCTAATGCTGTTTCTATAGCACTTCGTACGGCTTTGGCTAAGGTGTCGCCAAACTGGGAGAACGTGCCTGAGTCTGTGAGGAGCTCTCCGTTCGGATCAATGGTCATGATGACACCATCTGTGGATGTGCCTGTAGCTAGTTGTCCAGATAGGATGCTAGTGATTCCCTTGGATTGGAGTGCTACGGTTTTGGCTTCCGTTATAGTTAGCAATGATTTTGTGAGAGCCCCGTCGGTGAGGGCGCAGTTGGTAAATACTAATAGGTTGATGGTGCCTCCAGCATGGAAGGCGCCATCTTTTTCGTAGTATGTATAGCCATCGCCTGCTCGATGCGCTGTTTTTTCAACACCTGCTGTAGCAATGACTTCGACTATGATGCTTCCCTCTTGTAAGCATACATAGGCATGTCGCTCCATAGAAGCGCTAGTCAATAAGGCTGTACAAAAATGAATCGGTAGGTCTAGTTGTACGCATTCTTTTGCTAAATAAGCAGACGTGGATCCACCAGGTAATTCACTTTCATCATTGACGAAAAATGTGAGTTGTTGATTGCGCATAGCCATGACATGGTGCAAGCCACCGTTGAAAGGGCTCGTGCTGATGGCATAATAAGGCATATCATAAGTCACAGTAATGGCAGAATTGTGTATATCTACATAGCCACCACTACGTAGTGTAGTAGGGGCCTTATATTGATTGTGATTGGGCATATATCCTCCTAGTAAGTAACATGAGATTTTATATAGTTATAGTACCATAAAACGGAACATAGGGGATATTGAATTTAGTATATTTTATGTATCAGAGATTAACATAATAACTATTGGGACGTACTAAACAACTCATTACCGGAATAGCGATAATGGGCTTTTTTTTGTATAATGAGTATAATGGATTAAGGAGGCATGTACCATGGAAGAAAGTCATTTTTTTGCCCTTTTAGGGCGTATGAAATATATTCAACGTTGGAGCTTGATGCGCAATACAGAGGTGGAAAATTTACAAGGGCATAGTTTAGAAACGGCTATGATTGCCCATCAATTAGGAGTGCTTCGGAATACATATTTTGAGGGAACTGTGGATGTGAACCGATTAGCGGTACTGGCCATGTATCATGATGTGAGCGAAGTATTTACAGGAGATATGCCCACGCCAGTGAAATATTTTAACCCTAAATTGCGTGCCCTATATGGGGAAGTGGAACAGTTGGCCAATGAAACCTTATGGCGTACGTTGCCAGAACCGGTGCAACCAGTCTATGAGGAAGCCTTAGTATCTGTTCCAGAGGAATACGAAGTACTAGTGAAAGCAGCGGACACTTTATCAGCATTCATGAAATGCGTAACAGAAAAAGCCGCAGGTAATGACGAGTTTAATGCAGCCTATGATACGATTCACGAACGATTAGTACAGATGCAATTGCCAGAGGTAGATCTATTTTTGAAAGTGTATGTGCCTAGTTTAACGAAGTCCTTAGATGAAATGAATGTGTCTTTTACAAAGTAAGAAGTTGATAGTCAATCAAGATATATTTTAGGGATGTGCTGTATAAAGTTGGCGTCAAGAAAGATGTTTGTGAAAAGTCAGACTAGAATTGTTTTTATAGACACTGAAAGAACGGTTTGACAATTATATAAATTGTAGATAGTTTTGCAGCTTCATATATTGACGGTGTTGCATACTTTCACGTATACTAATACTATATAGATAATAACTAAGAAGAGGAAAAATCTTTTGAACGCATCACAGAGAGCATTGGGTTGGTGGAACAATGTATGTAGAAGGAAGAGGGTAGCCTCGGAGTTGGCATGGTGAACTAGAGTAAGTGTGCCCGCTGATCAGCGTTAACGATAATGAGTGATTGCTACAGCAATAATCTAGGTGGTACCGCGGAAGTATAGACCCTTTCGTCCTAACGGACGAGGGGGTCTTTTTGATGTTTTGAAGAGGGAAAACTATGGATTTAGTAAACTATATCGGAGAAACTAGTTCTTACGATAAAAAAGTACAGCTCGAACGGCATAAACCTAAAAGTTGGCTAAAATCTATTAGTGCATTTGCCAATTCAAAAGGCGGGGTGCTTATTTGGGGAATCGATGATGAAGATAGGCTCGTAGGATTAGATGATGCAAAAGGTGATTCTGAGTTCATTAGCGCGATGATTAAGACCAAGCTAGACCCTACACCTAGAGTTAATATAGAAATCATCAGGAATGATAATAAAGATCTTATTATGTTACAGGTGTATGAGGGAAACGAAACTCCCTATTATTATGTAGATAGTGGAAATAGGCTTGCCTTTATACGAGTTGGAAATGAAAGCGTTGCAGCCAGCAGCGTGCAACTAAATAGCCTTATTCTACGAGGTATGAATAAAACGTTTGATACTATATCAACAACTATTTCGATAGAACGAGCTGCATTTTCTAAGTTAAAATCTGTATACTTTCAGCGAACGGGTAATGATTTGCGAGATAATGATTTATTATCTTTTGGGTTAGTTAGTAGCGATCATCATCTTACAAATGCAGGAGCGTTATTAGCTGATGAGCCACTGGTTCGTCAGTCAAGGGTGTTCGCCACAAGATGGAATGGCCTTGATAAAACGAATGGTAGAGAAGAGGCTCTTGATGATAAAGAGTTTGAAGGTAGTCTTTTGTTATTGTTACAAAATAGTATAGACTTTATAAAAACCAATTCTAAAAAACGTTGGAAAAAAGTTGATACATATCGCGTGGAATATCCTGATTATCCAGAGCGAGCAATACAAGAAGTATTGGTAAATGCTTTGATTCATCGTGATTATGGTGAATTAGGTTCAGAAGTTCATATTGATATGTATGATGATAGATTAGAAATATATTCTCCTGGGGGGATGATGGATGGAACTTTTATTCAAGAGTTAAACATATCGAATATATCATCTAAACGTAGAAATCCTATGATTGCTGATGTATTTAGTAGAATGCACTTAATGGAGCGACGGGGCAGTGGGCTAAAAAAAGTGTTGGATATCTACGAGTCACAAGAAGAATATGATGCATCTCTACGACCTGAGTTTCGTTCCACTCAAAGTTCTTTTTTTGCTGTACTTAAAAATTTGAACTATGAATATGATAAAAGAACGGCAGTAAAAAACGGCGATAAAGGGGCTATCAATCTTGATAGTAAGGAAAATAGTTCTGATGGTGGCGATATAAGACCGGCGGTAAAGAATGGCGATAAAAGAACGATAAAAAATGAACAAAAAAAGCAAATACTTATTTTTGCTGAAATGAATCTATTTTTTAAGGCGAAGGATATCGCGGAATTGTTGGGGTTACAAGCGTCGAGAGCAAGATATTTATTACAGGAATTAGTGAAAGATGGTAAAATCAAAGGAATTGGTAATAATAAAGGTAGAAAGTACCAATTAATAAAATAATTATTATATCCAAACTAGGAGGACATATGAAAGAATATAAAAATCTCACAACTTACAATCCGAAGGAGATTGAACAACAATGGTACACATATTGGGAAGAGAAAGGTTATTTCCATGAGGAAGTGGACACAAATAAAGAGCCTTTCAGTATTGTCTTACCGCCACCAAATGTAACAGGTCAATTGCACATGGGTCATGCCCTTGATAACACCTTGCAAGATATTTTGATTCGTACGAAACGTATGCAAGGTTACAACGTATTGTGGATGCCTGGCACAGACCATGCAGGGATTGCAACACAAGTAAAAGTAGAAGAAAATATCATGAAAACAGAGGGAAAATCTCGTCATGATTTAGGTCGTGAAGAGTTTTTGAAACGTGTATGGGAATGGAAGCAAGAATACGGTAGCACCATTGTAAAACAAATCCGTAGTTTAGGCGCTTCTTGTGATTGGACGAGAGAGCGTTTTACCTTGGATGAAGGCTACCATAAAGCGGTATTAAAAGTATTCGTAGCATTGTACGAAAAAGGTTTAATCTATCGTGGAGAACGCATCACTAACTGGTGCCCTAATTGTTTGACAGCCTTATCCGATATCGAAGTAGAACACGAAGATGAAAATGGTCATTTGTGGCATATTAAATACCCTGTTATCGGGGAGGAAGATACATTCTTAACCGTAGCTACCACACGCCCTGAAACAATGTTTGGTGACGTAGCCGTAGCGGTGAACCCTAATGATGAGCGATATGCCCATTTAGTAGGCAAAGAATTATTGCTTCCATTCGTGAATCGTCATATCCCAATCATTGCCGATGAATACGTAGATCAATCGTTCGGTACTGGTTGCGTAAAAATCACTCCAGCTCATGACCCTAATGACTTTGAAATGGGACAACGCCATAACTTAGAAAGTATCGTGGTGATGAACCCAGATGGCACCATGAATGCAGGAGCAGGTCACTTTGTGAATATGCCTCGTGAGTTGGCACGTAAACAAGTAGTAGCTGAATTAGAGGCGCAAGGTTTATTAGAAAAAGTGGAAGAACATGGTCATAGTGTAGGCCATTGTTCCCGTTGTAACACGACAGTAGAACCTATGGTGTCGAAACAATGGTTTGTATCTATGGAACCATTGGCAAAACCTGCCTTAGAAGTGGTACGTGATAAATCTATTGAATTTGTACCAGAACGTTTTACAAAAACGTATACTAACTGGTTAGAATCTATTCGTGATTGGTGTATTTCTCGTCAATTGTGGTGGGGACATCGTATCCCAGCTTGGTACTGCCAAGATTGTGGAGAAACCATCGTAACAGCAGAAACGTTGACAGAATGTCCACATTGCCATGGCAAAGTAGAACAAGATCCAGACGTATTAGATACATGGTTCAGCTCTGCGTTATGGCCATTTGCCACAATGGGTTGGCCTGACAATACAGAGGAAGTGAAACATTGGTATCCTACAAGCGTTATGGTAACAGGCTACGACATCATCTTCTTCTGGGTAGCTCGTATGATTTTCATGGGCTTAGAATTTAAAGAAGAAATTCCTTTCAAACACGTCTTCATTCATGGTTTAGTACGTGATAGCCAAGGTCGTAAAATGAGTAAATCATTGGGCAATGGTATCAATCCATTAGAAGTGATCGAAGAATACGGTGCCGATGCGTTGCGCTTTACCTTGGTAACAGGGAATACGCCAGGGAACGATATGCGTTTCTACATGGAACGTGTGGAAGCAAATCGTAATTTTGCCAACAAAATCTGGAATGCATCCAAATTCGTATTGATGAATTTAGAAGGCTTTGATGAAAGCTTTGTACCAAGCGCAGAAGACTACACATTGGCGGATAAATGGATTCTAGAAGAATACAATAAAACAGTGACTAATATTACGAATAACCTTGATAAATTTGAATTAGGGGAAGCAGCGAGCGCTGTATACGATTTCATTTGGAATACGTACTGCGACTGGTACATTGAATTAGCGAAACCTCGTTTATACAATAAAGAAGGTGGCCATGATCGTCAAACAGCACAATACTTATTGGTATCCATTCTTCGCCATATGATGGAATTATTGCACCCATTCATGCCATTCGTAACAGAACATATTTGGCAACACTTGCCACATGAAGGGGATAGCATCATGGTCGCTCCATGGCCAAGCACATTATCCATGGAAGGATTCAGCTCTGCAGCGGCTCATATGAATGTGATGATGGATGGCATCAAAGGTATTCGTAACATGCGTGCAGAAATGAATGTACCAATGGGTAAACGCTCTGAGGTTATCTTAGTGCCTGCTACAGAAGAGTTGAAAGGTATCTTAGAAACCCATGGTGATTACTTCCATACCTTAGGTTGGGCTGAAAAAGTGACGGTACTTTCACCAGATGCGCCAAAACCAGAAAATGCTACAGTAACTGTGGTGAACGGCTTAGAAGTGTACTTGTTGTTGAAAGATTTAATTGACGCAGACAAAGAAAAAGAACGTATCGCCAAAGAACAAGCCACAGTATTGAAAGAAATCGCTCGTTTAGAAGGCAAATTGAACAACCAAGGATTCTTAGCGAAAGCCCCTGAAGCGGTAGTGGCGAAAGAAAAAGAAAAATTGGAAGAATACAAACAAAAACAACAAGCCTTGAACGAACGTGAAGAGTTCTTAAAAACATTAGCATAAGGAGATCCATCATGAATTATACGGAAGCGATTGCCTACCTAGAAGAGGTAGCCTCCTTTGGGATTCATCCAGGATTAGAACGGATTACAGCGCTATTAGAAGAGCTAGGAAATCCACAACATACATATAAAACCATACATGTCACAGGAACAAATGGGAAAGGGTCTGTTTCTACGTATATTACCTATGGCTTGTATATGAGCGGGCTTCGAGTGGGGACGTTTACGTCCCCGCATCTGCAATCCTATACGGAGCGCATGCGTGTGAATACGGCCTGTATTACGGAAGAGGCCTTTGCTAATTTGATTGAGCGTGTCAGTCATGCTGTGAAAGCCATCATGGACCGTGGCGTAGAAGCGCCTACACAATTTGAGATCCTAACAGCAGCAGCATTCCTATTCTTCCAAGAGCAAGGTGTGGATTATGCCGTTATCGAAGTAGGCTTAGGTGGATTACTAGACTCTACGAATGTCATCACTCCAGAAGTGGCAGTAATCACCAATGTAACGATCGATCATCAAGCGTATTGTGGTGATACGGTAGAGGAGATTGCCCGCCATAAAGCAGGTATCATCAAACAAGGAGTGCCTCTTGTAACCGCAGCTCAAGGGAGCGCTCTTGATGTGATCAAGGAAACGGCTCGTTCTCTAGGCGTGACCTATCATGTGTTCAATGAGGACTTTACCATCGATAGTCGCAGTGCGATGGAGATGGGACAAATGATTACTGTAAAAGATAAAGAAGGACATAAAGACATGCTCTTCACATCTATGCATGGTATCCATCAAGCCCTAAATTTAGCGTGTGCAGCAAGGGTCTTGCAAATCTTGAAAGACAAAGAACCAGCGGTGAGCGAAGAAACGTACCGTGAAGGCTTAGCTCGTGCTACTTGGCCAGGACGGTTTGAAACCTTCAAAGTCCATGGCAGAACAATCATTTTAGATGGGGCTCATAATGCGAGCGGAGCAGAAGCCTTTTCTATGACTTTCAATGAACTGTATCCAGAAAAAGCGAAAACTGTGGTTTTATCAATTTTGGAAGATAAAGATGTGTCCACTATGGTTAGTTATTTAGTGGGACAAAAAGACCGTGTTATTACGGTGCCAGCGCCAACGCCACGAGGCATTGCACCGCAACAGTTGGCAAAACAAATGCCCGTCCAAGCAGATCCTATGGAGACAATCCAAGAGGGCTTAGACCATGCTATGAAAATAACTAAGGAAGGCGATATCATCGCTGTGGTGGGATCTTTATACATTCTTGGTGACGTGCAACAATGGCTCGCCCAAGAAATGGGGCACTAATGGATGCCCTACGTAGACTATCTATAGATCAGTGGATAGTCTATCTACTCTATGGAGCAACGGTGTGTATTCCCTTATTACCTATAGGAGGCAATATTCTTGTCCTTGTGGCGGGGATATTGGCATTGCTATTTGATAGGCAACGATTTTCTGGGGCCTTACATTGGCTACAATGGGCAGTTCTGGGATTTATTCTTTGGACAGGAATTTCTATCGTTAATTCCATGAATATACAATGGTCGGCTATGAGCTGGTTCTACCATATAGGTATGTATGGCAGTATCTATTGGTTGATGACATATTATATAGATAATGAATTACGGCAGAAAACATTTTTGTCCTTATTTTGTATGACTGGAGTTCTCGTGTGCTTAGGTGCGGGATATCAGTATTTTTATATGACTCCGGAACATATTCATGAATGGGTGGATAATGTTCATTTTCCAGGACTCATGCGGCGTATGTATGGGACGTTACAGAACCCTAATTTATTGGGTGAGTATTTATTGTTTGTCCTATCCGTTGGTGGATTAGGAACGATGCAGGTATTGAAAGCTAAAGATTGGAAACGCTTTGCTTACATGGCATTAGCTGTCGTATTTATGCTATTATGCCTTGTTCTTACCTATTCGAGAGGCATGTGGCTTAGTTTGGCTGTTGTTGTATTTGTGGCAGGTATTTGTGTAGAGCGAAGATTATTATATGCTCTTCTAGTAGTGCCGTTAGTGTTATTCTTTTACCATGGGGAAGTATCCAGCCGATTATGGTCACTCTTTAGTGGGCAAGATACATCGGTCATGCTCCGGTGGGCATTATGGGATAGCACTATGTATATGATAGAAGATTTTCCTATCTTTGGTATTGGTTGGGATGCGTTTTGGATGACCTATCCAGACTATAATTACTTCATCCAAGATCCAACGGTCATCATCTATCATGCTCATAATTTGTATTTGCAAGTGGCAGCAGAAACAGGACCGATTTCCTTGTGTTTGTTGTTAGCAATTTTGCTAGGGCATAGCAGAAATGTGCAAAAAAAAAAAAATCTTGCCATTCCATTCCGATATGGTATGACCCTAATTACTGTAGTAGTTTTGGTAAGTGGTCTCTTTGATCATGCTTTATATAGCCAGCAAGTAAGTATGGTCTTGTGGCAACTATTAGGCTTTTCTATGAGTGTCATACGAAATAAAAAAACAATATAAAAAATTAAAAGTATAGAGAAGGTCTTATGACTATCTCTATACTTTTTATATGTGGTAATCATTGTATTTAGATTGTATGAGGACGATAACAATATTTACATATATCAATGACTATAGAGAAATGAGAATACTGAGCTGTCAATTATAAAAGAGTATTTCTTGGCAGTAAGGTTAAGACGGATATATCATGAGTGATATAGTTTTAATGCAGACTATGAAGCGGATTAAGAAATACGATTCGGGACATAACAAACAAGAATAAAAGCAAATAACTGTTAGTTATGAATAATATAACGCACAGAAATGCATAAACATAAATAGAGTGTATACATAAGAATTAAAATATCGAAAAAATTTGTACTATACCAATATTTATAGATATAGGTAGATAAAGGGTATAACAAAAAGTTATACTCACATTGGAATTATCTATTCTGTATGCCTATTATGCATATATTTGCATATATGGTTGACAATAACAAGAAAAATGAGTAGTATTTATGAGAATTAACAAATATCACACTTTGAGTAGATATTTAATCTTATATTTCTATAACAGTTTTGTAAGTAAGAAATTTCTTTCATAATAGAAATAAAAGAATTGAATGTATCGTGTGATTGTTAGATAGCTGAATAAGTCATTCAAACTAAAGGAGATGGTAGTATGATCGACATTTTAGATCGCGTGCAAGGCGCAGCGTTGCAAGCAAAAATTACTACAGCAGAAGAAGCAGCTAAATTGATTAATCCAGGAGACCATGTAGGTATCAGTGGTTTTACACCATCTGGTTACCCTAAAGCAGTGCCTTTGGCTCTAGCAAAACGCATGGAATCAGATCCTTTCCAAATTGATCTTTGGACTGGTGCATCAGTTGGTGATGAAGCAGACGGAGCATTAACTCGTGTAAACGGTATTCGTCGTCGTTTCCCATATCAAACAAATAACGATACTCGTAAAGCTTTAAATAGCCAAAAAATTCGTTATATTGATATGCACCTTAGCCAAATGGCTCAACAAATCCGGTATGGTTTCTTCGGCGACACTGACGTAGCTATCATTGAAGCGGTTTGCATCCGTGAAGATGGTGGTATCGTTCCTAGTACATCCGTTGGTAACTCTCCAACATTTGTGAGTCAAGCTAAAAAAGTTATCGTAGAAGTAAACGTATCCCAACCAATGTCCTTGGTAGGTATGCATGATATCTATGAACCACAAGATCCTCCATACCGTGAGCCATTCCCAATCAAAGCGGCTGGCGATCGTATCGGAACAGATTACATCCCATGTGATCCTGCGAAAATCGTAGCTATCGTTCCATGTGATGTACCTGACACAACTCGTCCACTAGCACCAATCGATGATGATGCAAAAGCGATGAGTAAACATTTGATTAACTTCTTCTTAGAAGAGGTAAAAGCAGGTCGTTTACCTGAAAACTTATTGCCATTACAATCTGGCGTAGGCTCTGTAGCAAATGCTGTTGTGTCTGGCTTGGCTGAAGGTCCTTTCACAAATCTATCCATTTTCACAGAAGTTATCCAAGACGGCATGTTGGACTTAATCGATGCAGGTAAAGTAACAGATTGCTCTGGTACAGCATTGTCCCCATCCCCAGATGGATTGAAACGCTTCTATGACAATATCGAAAAATACAGCAAACACATTCTTTTGCGTCCGCAAGAGATTTCCAATAACCCTGGCTTAGCTCGTAGACTTGGTGTTATCACTATGAATACAGCGATTGAATTCGATATCTTCGGCAATGTAAACTCTACTCATATCATGGGTAGTAAAATGATGAATGGTATCGGTGGTTCCGGGGACTTCACTCGAAATGGTTATATCTCCATTTTCTGTACGAACTCTGTAGCAAAAGGCGGAGACATCAGTTCTATCGTTCCTTTTGTATCTCACATTGACCATACAGAACATGATGTACAAGTATTCTGTACAGAACAAGGTATTGCCGATGTTCGTGGTTTGGCTCCAATTGAAAGAGCATACAAAATCATTGAAAACTGTGCTCACCCAGACTACAAACAAGAATTACTTAACTACCTCGAAAGAGCTATTGAAAAGACAAATGGCGCCCATACACCTATCTTATTAGATGAAGCTCTTTCTTGGCATAAACGCTTCACTGAAACAGGAAGCATGAAAAAACAAGGTTAATTTTATAGGAGGATGATGAACATGGCTAATGACAACTTAAAAGCCAAACTTGCTGAATATGATGCAGCGTACGCTAAAAACTGTGAGAAAGTACCTGCTCGTCAAAACTTACCAGAACAACCGGTATACACACCGCTTGATTTAGAAGGTTTTGATTATGAACGTGATCTTGGATTTCCAGGATTCTATCCTTACACTCGTGGTGTGCAACCTACTATGTACCGTGGCCGTTTCTGGACAATGCGTATGTATGCTGGTTTCGCAACTGCTGAAGAGTCCAACAAACGTTACCGTTACTTAATCGAGTCCGGTGCAACTGGTCTTTCTTGCGCATTCGACTTACCAACACAAATCGGTTATGACTCTGACGACGCTATGGCTGAAGGCGAAGTTGGTAAAGTAGGTGTTGCGATTGACTCCTTAAAAGATATGGAAATCTTGTTCCAAGGTATCGACTTAGGTAAAGTTTCCACTTCTATGACAATCAACGCTCCTGCATCTGTACTTCTTGCTATGTACATTGCAGTTGCTGAAAAACAAGGTGTACCTTCCACTGAACTTCGCGGTACAATTCAAAATGATATTTTGAAAGAGTACGCAGCTCGCGGAACTTACATCTTCCCTCCAAAACCATCCATGCGTTTGATCACTAATATTTTCGAATATTGCTCTCAATATGTGCCAAAATGGAATACTATCTCCATCTCCGGTTACCATATTCGTGAAGCTGGTTCCACTGCTGCGCAAGAAATCGCTTTCACAATTGCTGATGGTATTGCATACATCGAAGCAGCTCTTAAAGCTGGCTTGGAAGTTGACGATTTTGCAGGTCGTTTATCCTTCTTCTGGAACGCACACAACAACGTATTAGAAGAAGTTGCGAAATTCCGTGCATCCCGTCGTCTATGGGCACATATCTTGAAAGAACGTTTTGGTGCTAAAAAACCTAAATCCATGATGTTACGTGTACATACTCAAACAGCTGGTTCTATGTTGACTGCACAACAAGTTGACAACAACATCGTTCGTGTTGCTCTTCAAACTGCAGCTGCTGTAATGGGTGGTACTCAATCCTTACATACTAACTCTCGTGACGAAGCATTGGCTCTTCCAACTGAAGCATCTGTACAAATCGCTCTTCGTACTCAACAAATCGTTGCTTACGAATCCGGTTTAGCTGACGTAGTTGACCCATTGGGTGGTTCTTACTATGTAGAAGCTATGACTAATGCTATCTATGAAGAAGCTAAAGCATACATCCAAAAAATCGATGAAATGGGTGGCGCTGTTGAAGCTATCGAAAAAGGTTACATCCAAAAAGAAATCCAAGAGTCTGCTTATAAATGGCAAATGGAAGTGGAATCTGGCCTTCGTACAATCGTAGGTGTTAACAAATTCCAAGTTGAGGAAAAACCAGTTGAAGGTCTTCTTCGTATCGATGCTTCTGTAGGTATCAACCAATCCAAGAAAACACAACAAGTTCGTGCAGACCGTGATCAAGCAGCAGTTGATGCAGCATTAGCAGCATTAAAAGCTGGTGCAGAAGATGAATCTGTAAACTTGATGCCATTAATCTTGGCTGCCGTTAAAACATATGCTACATTAGGTGAAATTTGTAACGTATTGCGCGGCGTATTCGGTGAATACCAAGCTCATTCCACACTATAATTAATCGAACCTATTTGGAGGTATAACATCATGGCAGAAAAACGTATCAGAGTAATCGTAGCAAAACCAGGTCTTGATGGTCATGACCGTGGTGCAAAAGTAGTAGCACGCGCACTTCGCGATGCTGGTTTCGAAGTTATCTACACAGGTCTTCGTCAAACTCCAGAACAAATCGTTGAAGCAGCTCTTTCTGAAGACGTTAACGTAGTTGCGTTATCTCTTCTTTCTGGCGCACACAACACATTGTTCCCTAAAATCGTTGAAATGCTAAAAGAAAAAGGCATGGGCGATGTATTAGTAGTTGGTGGAGGCGTTATTCCTGACGCTGATATCCCTGGTTTAAAAGCAGCTGGCGTATCCGCAGTATTCACACCAGGCACTCCAACAGCTGATGTAATTGAATTCATCAAAGCTAACGTAAAATAATATACTTGAGCTAGGCTCGGGCATCTATGTTCGAGCCTAGACGTATATATAATTGGGACGGTGACAATATGGATTTAATCAAAGAACTATTAGAAGGTTCTCGTCTTGCTTTGGCACGGTCGATCACGGCTGTAGAAAATGAATACGATAATGCGATCGATATTATGAAAGCTATTTATCCACGTACTGGTAAAGCTCGTATCTTGGGTATCACAGGTGCTCCAGGAGCTGGTAAAAGTACATTGACAGATAAAGTGGTTAAGCATTATCTAGAACAAGGTAAGAGGATCGGCATCGTTGCTGTTGACCCAACCAGTCCATTCTCAGGTGGCGCTATTTTAGGTGACCGTATTCGGATGAATGATTTGACATTAAATGAAAATGTATTTATCCGTAGTATGGGTACACGTGGTAGCCTAGGTGGATTATCTAAAAAAACAGCAGATGTTGTTAAATTAATGGATGCATTTGGCATGGATCTTGTTATCATCGAAACAGTAGGTGTTGGACAATCCGAAGTAGATATCGTTAAAAATGCAGATACTACATTGGTTGTATTGGTACCAGGTTTAGGTGATGATATCCAAGCTATCAAAGCAGGTATTTTAGAGATTGGTGATGTATTCGCTATCAATAAAGCGGACCGCGATGGCTGTGATAAGCTAAATGTTGAAATTGAAATGATGCTAGACCTAGATTCTCGTGAACTTGATTGGAGACCACCAATTAAGAGAACTATCGCTAGTAAAGATGAAGGTGTTGATGAATTAGTGGAAGCACTAGATGAACACTTTGAATATCTTGAAGATAGTGGAGAATTAGCAACTCGTCGTGCAGAACGTACGCATGATGAGCTCGTAGCGATGATCAATGAACAAATCATGCGCTATGTTCACGAACATGTTGTAGAAAGCGATGCTTTCAAACAAGATGTAGCAGCTGTTAATAATAGAACTAACGACCCTTATAGTGTTGTTAACTCGGTATTGGAAAAGTCATTAAAAAGATAATAAAAAGAATGATAAAAATCTAATATCGTGGTATCATATAAGTAATCGAAGGATGATAAAAATCACTTTCGAGTTGCAGCTCATTTGAAAGGAGAGTTATTATGGCATTCAAAGTATTACAAGTAGACCACATCGGTATCGGTGTATCTGACTTAGCAGCAACAAAAGAATTTTATAAAAACGCACTTGGTATGGAACATCTACCAGAAGATGAAGTGGTTGAAGAACAAAAAGTAAAAGTAAGCTTCTTCCCTTGCGGTGATGCTGAACTTGAGTTCTTAGAATCTACAACTCCAGATGGCCCTATCGGTCGTTTTATCGAAAAAAATGGTGGCCGTAATGGTATCCAACACGTAGCACTTCGCGTTGATGACATCAAAGCAGCTATCGCTGATTTAAAAGCAAAAGGTGTTCAATTAATTGACGAAGAACCTCGCTATGGTGCTGGTGGATCTGCAATTGCATTCCTTCATCCAAAAGCTACTGGCGGTGTTTTATTAGAACTTTGCCAACGCATGAAATAATAGACTATATCCGTAATTATTCTATGGAGGTGTAAAATGGCAACAGTTCAGGAAAAAATTGAATTATTGCACAAAAAGCTGTCCACTGTAAAACAAGGTGGCGGTGAAAAACGCGTAGAAAAACAACACGCGAACGGTAAATATACAGCTCGTGAACGTATTGAAAAATTATTCGACGATAATAGCTTCGTTGAATTGGATCAATTCGTTAAACATCGTTGTGTGAACTTCGGTCAAGAGAAAAAAGAATTACCAGGTGAAGGCGTAGTGACTGGTTACGGTACTATCGACGGACGTTTGGTATTTGCTTTTGCTCAAGATTTCACAGTAGAAGGTGGCTCCCTTGGGGAAATGCACGCTGCTAAAATCGTTAAAGCACAACGTATGGCAATGAAAATGGGCGCTCCTATTATCGGTATCAATGACTCCGGTGGAGCTCGTATTCAAGAAGCAGTAGACGCATTAGCTGGCTACGGTAAAATCTTCTTTGAAAACACTAACGCTTCTGGCGTTATCCCACAAATTTCTGTTATCATGGGACCATGTGCAGGCGGTGCTGTATATTCTCCAGCATTAACTGACTTCATTTACATGGTTAAAAATACATCTCAAATGTTCATCACTGGTCCAGCTGTTATCAAATCTGTAACAGCAGAAGAAGTAACAGCAGAAGACCTTGGTGGTGCAATGGCTCATAACAGTGTATCTGGTGTAGCTCACTTTGCAACAGAAAACGAAGATGATTGCTTAGCACAAATTTGTTACTTGTTGAGCTTCTTACCAAGCAACAACATGGAAGACACTCCATTAGTTGACACTGGTGATGACCCAGCTCGTGAAGATGAAGGTTTAAATACTTTACTTCCAGACAATCCAAATATGCCTTATGACATGTTCGATGTTATCCGTGCAACAGTCGATAATGGTGAATACTATGAAGTACAACCACACTATGCACAAAATATTATTACATGTTTCGCACGTTTTGCTGGACAAAGCGTAGGTATCATTGCTAACCAACCACGCGTAATGGCAGGTTGCTTAGACATCAATGCATCCGACAAATCTTCCCGCTTTATCCGTTTCTGTGATGCTTTCAACATCCCTGTTGTAAACTTCGTTGACGTACCGGGCTTCCTACCGGGCACAAACCAAGAATGGGGTGGCATTATTCGTCACGGTGCGAAAATGTTATATGCTTACTCTGAAGCAACAGTACCTAAAATTACTGTTATCACTCGTAAAGCATATGGTGGATCTTACCTTGCAATGTGTTCCCAAGATTTGGGTGCAGACCAAGTGTATGCATGGCCTACATCTGAAATCGCTGTAATGGGACCTGCTGGTGCAGCGAACATCATTTTCAAACGCGATGAAGATAAAGATGAAAAAACAGCTAAATACGTAGAAGAGTTTGCAACTCCATACAAAGCTGCTGAACGTGGATTCGTTGACGTGGTAATTGAACCTAAACATACTCGACCTGCTATCATCAATGCATTAGCAATGTTGGCAAGTAAACGCGAAACCCGTGCTCCGAAAAAACACGGTAATATCCCTCTATAAACTATTTCCTAGAGGCATACTACACACTTTGCTTCTTGCATGATTCTACTATCATGGTTCTCTATTAATGAGGTGAAAGTATGACAGATAATCCGTGGCTAATTATGGCCATCAATATGACAATTGTATTCGCCGTTCTAATTTTGTTAGGCGTGCTTATGCATATTATTTATCTAGTAGATCCTACAAAAAAAAAGTCAACTAAGGCTGAGGTAGCAGAGGTACCATCAGCCACAGCTCCTAGTGTGGCAAGTACCACAACAAAACATGATGAAGTGGTTGCAGCCATTGTGGCAGCAGTATGTGCGATGGGATATTCCAAATCACAAATTGCTTCCGTAAGACCGATTGTGAGCACAGGTTGGAAATTGGACGGTAGACTGCTAGGTAGGAATGTAACCAGATAGTTTGGAGGAGAACTTAATGAATAAGACTACCAACGCACAAGCTGCAAACAAAGAAACAGAAGTTGTAGCAGCTATTGTCAGTGCTATCGTTGCTATGGGCTATTCGCAAAATCAAATTGCATCCATTCGCCCAGTAGTGTCTAATTCTTGGCGACTAGCTAGTCGTTTACAGGCCCTATAAGCTAATCTAAGCTTATGAAAAAGTTTCATTACAAATAGGTAATTCAGGAGGAAGTTATAATGAAAAAGTTCAATGTTACAGTAAACGGTACAGTTTATGAAGTAGAAGTAAATGAAGTTGGCGGAGCAGCTCCAGTAGCAGCAGCTCCTAAAGCAGCAGCTCCAGCTCCTAAAGCAGCTCCAGCAGCAGCTCCAGCAGCGGCAGCAGCTCCAGTTCCAGCAGGCGCAGAAACAGTAAAATGCCCAATGCCAGGTAAAATCTTATCCGTAGCAGTTACAGCTGGTCAAGCAGTTAAAAAAGGCGATCTTCTTTGCATTTTAGAAGCTATGAAAATGCAAAATGAAATCTATGCTCCACATGATGCAACAGTAGCTGAAGTTCGCGTAGCAGCTAACCAAACTGTAGCAACTGGCGACGCTTTAGTTGTTTTAGGCTAATCATAACTTTATACTGCTTAAACTAAACCCTTCTATTTCTTAAGGAGGAACTCCATATGGACGCTTTTCTTGTTGCACTCAACTCTGTTTGGGTGGATAGTGGTTTTATTAGTTTCACAATGGGTCATGGTATCATGATCCTTGTAGGAATTATCTTATTGTATTTAGCTTTTGCGAAAGGCTTTGAACCTCTATTGTTGAGTCCAATCGCATTTGGATGTATTTTGGCTAATATTCCTAATAATGGTTTCCATGAAGGTGTTATGAACCTCATTGGATTAGGGATTAAATACGAAATTTTCCCACCTCTTATCTTCCTAGGGGTAGGTGCTATGACTGACTTCGGTCCACTCATTGCAAATCCTAAAACATTATTATTAGGCGCAGCAGCTCAAATCGGCGTATTCGTGGCTCTTGGTGGAGCGATGATGGTTGGATTTACTGCGAAACAAGCAGCAGCTATCGGTATCATCGGTGGTGCTGACGGTCCTACATCCATTTACTTAGCTTCAAAATTAGCTCCTGAGTTATTAGGTGCTATCGCAGTAGCGGCATATTCCTATATGTCTCTTGTACCATTGATTCAACCTCCGGTTATGAAGTTATTTACAACTCAAAAAGACCGTGAAATCGTAATGGAACAATTGCGTGAAGTAACTCGTTTGGCTCTATAATAAATGTTGGGGCTACTCATATAAGAGTAGTCGCCAACATTCTTTTTTTGCAATAAAATAGACATATACAAACTCAAACCGTATCATAAAAGTAACCACACAATTAAGAAAGGATGAGTCATATATGTCTACAGTTAATTATACAGAAATTATCTTTA